>JAKAHZ010000053.1 GCA_021814615.1 Nitrospirota bacterium
GGCTCCGGAAATTCGGTGGCGAGGTTGGGGCCGTGGTGCGCAGGCCGTGGAGGGCCATAGGGCCCGCGGGTCTCGGGGTGGAGGTGGTTCCCGGGGACATCAATGACCGGGATTCGCTGGATGAAGCGGCAACGGGATGCGACCGGGTGATCCATCTGGTCGGCATTATCCAGGAAGGCAGGGGTTTCACCTTTCGAAGCGTTCACGTCGACGGCACGCGCAACGTGCTGGCAGCGGCGAAGAGAGCCGGAGTGAAACAGTTCTTCCATCAAAGCGCGCTCGGCACGAGGGAGCATGCGAAGAGCGAGTATCACAAGACCAAATGGGAAGCGGAAGGGCTCGTCAAGTCCTCAGGCCTTGCCTATACGATCCTGCGGCCGTCGCTCATCTACGGTCCCGGCGACCTCTTCACGATCCGGCTGGCGGAGATGATCAGGCGTTCTCCGGTGCTGCCCGTGATCGGCTCAGGGACATCAAAGATCCAGCCGATCTACATCGACGATGTGACGGCCTGCATTGCGAAGGTTGTGACGGGCGAAGCGTTTTTGAACAGGACCTTCGAGATCGGCGGGCCGGAGCAGCTGAACTACGAAACGGTTACGAAGGAGATCGCGTCCGTGCTGGGCGTCAGGCGGCCCACGGTGCATATGCCGCTCTTGTTCATGCGGACCATGGCGAAGGTGGCCGAGGCCGTCCTTCCCACGCCGCCGGTCACCACGGACCAGCTGATTATGCTGCAGGAAGACAATGTCTGCGACCTGAAGGATATCCGGGAAGCTTTCGGCATCGAGCCGGTGAAGTTTGCGGAAGGGTTGAGGCGGTTCCTGGGGAAGCGATGAAGTCCCCGTGCGTAGTACACATCCCGTGAAGTCCGTTGAATATCATCGGCGATCAAAGAAAGAATAACCTTCCGGCCACCTTTCAGGGCTGATCAAGGCGGTCAGCCATTTTGCTCCGGCTGTGCAGCACATCCATATCGCCTCTCAAAAATCATCATCAGCTCCATTGACAGAAAACGCAATTTCCCTATAATCGATGCATCACTTCCGCTTGGCAGGAATGTGCACGATCGGTGAGAAGAATAGCATTTTATATTAGATGCATTTTCCGTTGAGATAATATCTTGTTGTACTTTAATTAGGAGTATTGACGATTAGGATTTCAAGGAGATGTTCGTCAGGCTCGCGTTAATCCAAGAAGTTGATTAAGGAACTATCAATGGACTTTACAATTCTTTACCGCGTTATCCTCAAGCCGAACAATACTTTTAAGGAGTTTAAGGATCGTACGCGTCCCGAACCATTTATTATAATCGCTTTATTAATTATCCTGTCCACTCTCGCCGCATACGGACACGGCGTTCTCCAAACAAATGAACAACCATCTTTAGTAATAATCAAAATGCTTCAGGCGCTATTCTTTATCTTCATCTTTACCGGAATTTATGCGTTGATTATTCTTCTATCTGCCAGGCTCTTATTTAATGTGAGAACTCGTTTTCCCGTTCTCTTGAGCGCCCTAATGTTGTGTAGCCTACCTAATTACCTCTTGTCTTTGCCGATGATATATCTTGAATCTACAGCGCGGTACATTGGTCTTCTTGGTTTTATCTGGATTGTCTTTCTCTGGTATGCCGCATTAAACCAAATACTCCCGGTATAGAAACGTCAGGCTATTACCCTGCTCGCAGTATTAGTATTAACAAATGTAGTTATCTACGGCCTCTGGAGCATGATGGCAATTGCGATCTTCAACATATACAACCCTGCAACTTAGATAAATCTTAATCACCATAGTGGTGACTAATTTGTCGTTCCACGCCGAGCCGACCGCTTCGCGGCCTGTGAACTCCGCGTTGGTTTTGGAGCAACTACCTTGAAAAAAGCGATACTTGTTATCTTCCTCGTGCTGATCGGCTGCGCGGGAGGCGGAGGGAGCGTGCATAATCCTCCGCCATTCATTCCTTTTGGAACGCCGACCGAGTTAAGGCTCGAGGTCTCGGTTTGGGGAGCAGGATCGGGGAAAATCATTAAACGCTACAAGGAAGTGACCTGTCATTATCGTCTGGATCCGAATCAGGAATTTACGGCGATCCCGATGGTGCCAGACGCCACGCCTGAACAGCTGAATGCCCGCGACAGGCTCACCTTCAAATGCACGCTGCCTGCATTCCACCCTGACCAGGGGAAGACGGTTGAATATTATTTCGACATGCTGTTTGACGGCTATTACAATAAGCGGCCAGCAGTGAAAGTTGATCTGAAATGATTTGACGAAAAAAGGTCCAACGAGGCGAGCTCAGAGATTTTCATACGCTACCATCAAACACAAAAGGCTGACCATCATGGTCAGCCTTTTCTTTTCGCTATCTTTGATCTAACAATTTGCCGAAAAAGTTCAGAATGGTCATTGCGAGGAGCGATTTTGCGACGAAGCAATCTCGTCGTGCCTTGAAATCCCTAACTACGAGTTTGCTTCGCGGAGTCTATCCCCGTGAAAACGGGGACTCGCAAAGACAGGCTAAAGACTTTTTCAGCGCCGGCTAAACCTACTCTTCGTGCGGATACCAGGTCTTCGCCCGCGTCATTTCCTTCTTCACCGTGGGGAAGGCGTCAAGGTTCGTGTGGGGCAGGAAGAGGGCTGACATGTACTCGTCCATGAAGTTCCGCGACACCGACAGCTCCACGTAGGTCATCTTGCGCGCGATGTCCTCCGCCTCGTGACGCAGGCGGTCGCAGAGGAGCGCGTAGTAGGCGCCCATGATGGAGGTGTTGCCGAGGAACTGGAACTTCTCCACCGGCAGGTCGGGCAGCATGCCGATGGTGACGGCGCGCTCCACATCGATGTACCGGCCGAAGCCGCCGGCGATGAAGATCTTGTCCACATCGCCGAAGCCCATGCCCATGTGGCCCAGGAGCGTGGCGAAGCCGGCATAGATTGCCGCCTTGGCGCGGATCAGGTTGTCCAGGTCCACCTCGGTCAGCACGATCTCCTTGTTGATCGAGCTCTCCACCCGCCAGGCGAGCACGTATTCCAGCCCGCTCTCGCCGCGGCGGATGCGCTTGGACTTGATCTCCTCGCGGATCTTGCCCTTCTGGTCGATGACGCCGGTCAGGTACATCTCCGCCAGGGCGTCGATCATGCCCGAGCCGCAGATGCCGATGGGCTTGGTGTCGCCGATGACGCGGTAGTTCACCTCGAAGGTCCTGGGGTTGATCTCCACCTCTTCGATGGCGCCTTCCATGGCGCGCATGCCGAACTTGATGCCGCTCCCCTCGAAGGCGGGCCCGGCGGAGCAGGCCGCGGTCACGAGCCATTCCCTGTTCCCGAGCACCATCTCGCCGTTGGTGCCCACGTCGATGAAGAGGGAGACCTGGTCCTGCTTGTGCATCTGGGACACGAGCACGCCTGCGGTGATGTCGCCGCCCACGTAGCTGGCCACGTTCGGCATGGCGTAGACCACGGCCTGGGGATCGATGCCGAGGCCCACGTTCTTTCCGCGGATCAGGGGCAGGAAGGCTGCCGTGGGGATGTAGGGCTCTTCGCGGATGAACTGCGGGTTGATGCCGTAGAAGAGGTGGTTCATCGTGGTGTTGCCCGCCACAACGATGTAGTCGATCATGGTCGGCGAGATGGCGTTCTTGTTCGCCAGCTCGGTCAGCATTGCGGTGATGTTGCCCACGGCAAGGTCCTGCAGCTCCTGCAGGCCGTTCTTCTCCGTGGCGTAGACGATGCGGGTGATCACGTCGTCGCCGCACTTCACCTGGGCGTTGTAGGACGACGCGGTGCCCACGATTTGGCCGTTCTTCATGTCCACGAGGTAGACGACGATGGTCGTCGTGCCGATGTCCACCGCCGCGCCGAAGCGCTTCTTCGTCGTGTCGCCGCCGTAGATGTCGAGCACTTCCGTCACGTCGCCGGTGCTGAAGAGGGAGAGCGTGATCTTCCAGTTCGCTTCGCGCAGGACATGGGCGAGCTTCTTCAGGATCACGTGGTTCATGTGCATGTGGTCCGCGTCGAAGCCGCGATCGTCGAGCGCGCGGCGAATGCGTTCGAAATCCGAGATGTTGTCGTCCAGCGTGGGAGCTTTCAGCTCCATGTAGACGCGCATCATGCGCGAGTCGAGGCAGCCGCCTGCCTCGCGCATCAGCTTGATCAGGGCGTCGGTGTTCGCGCCCGTGGCGATCTTGTGCTTCGCCTGCATGCGCGACTCCGGCGGGATCTCTACGACCAGGTCGCTTTCCACATGGCTGTGGCAGGCCAGGGCGTAGCCCCGCTCCGCTTCCTCCTTGGTCAGGTAGGAGGCGGACTTGCCGGGCTCCACGGCGCCGCTCTTGACCACGACCTTGCATTTGCCGCAGTTGCCCTTGCCGCCGCAGGAGGAGAGCACGTAGACGCCCGCGGCCTTGGTTGCCTTGAAGAGGCTCGTGCCGTGCTCGACGTCGATGGTGACGTTGTCGGGGAGAAAGGTGATCTTGTGTTTCATGGTTCAGACTATAACAGGGACGCCGGAGGAGCGTCAAGGGTATTCTGGCCGGGCTGCTTCGGCAAAACAGCGTTCGCGCGTCATCCGTTGACATCGGACAGATGACGCTTTAGTATACTCGGAATGAAGGACCGCAAGCACATCGGCAGTTCTCGCCCTATCCTCCTTGTTGCTCTTCTTACATTCATGTTTTCTTCAGGCTGCGCCACGCGGCCGCCGGTGAACCGTTCTACCGGCTACACGCAGTCCGCAGGGGACAAGGCCACGTCAACGGCGCTTACCATGATCGGCCGTCCCTACAAATACCGGGGCGAGACGCCTGCGGGCTTCGACTGCAGCGGCCTCGTCCGGTACAGCTACCTGACTGCGGGAATCGAGCTGCCGCACGGGACCCGGGCGCTCAAGGACATGACCCGCTCCGTGGGGCTTTGGGGCGCGCGCCAGGGCGATCTCGTGTTCTTCTGGGAGAACGGGAAGAAATACTCTCATGTGGGGATCTATATCGGTGACCGGAAGTTTATTCATGCGCCGAGCACCGGCGGGAACGTGCGGCGGGATTCGGTGGACGATCCGTATTATAAGAAGCATTACCTCGATACGCGAAGGTTGATGTAATCAGCCCCTTCGCCACAAAGACGCGAAGGCGCGAAGAAATGCCTTCTCGATCAATTCAAACCCATCCCCACCCCGACCTCCCCTTGAAGGGGAGGGAGAACAAAAAACCCCTCCTTGGCAAGGAGGGGTACGGGGAGGCGGTCGTTAAGAATTTCAAAACAACTACGAGATTGCTTCGTCGCTCTGCTCCTCGCAATGACAAGCGCGGACGTATCTTCGCGCCTTCGCGGCAAAGATCTCTTCTTCCCTTCTACATTGTATTCGGGATCAACAACGCGGTGAGCCGCAGGTCATTGTGAAAGATCTGGCCGTTGGAGGGCGAGGCGAACCGCGCGCGGAGCGTGAAGGTCTGCTGGCCCAGGAGCACGTCTGCCACGCCGTGGAGCGAGTAGGGCTCGACGGCATTCCCTGCCAGGGAAATTGTGCCCAGGATGTTCGTCTTCGCATCCACGATCTCGACGGAATAGGACACGGCCGTTCCATGGGCGGTTCCCTGCGCGAAGAGCAGGAGCGTGCCGTTCAGGGGAATGTCGACCGTGAGCGGCATGATATCCACAACCACGGAGCTCGACGCGGACTCGATCATGACCGATGAGGTGACAGCGGTCTTGATCGCGGGCATGGACGCGGCGAGCGCGGAGAAGTTCTGGTTCATCTTCTTGGCGCTGATCGTCGTACCGGCGGTGAAGGAATTGGGCACGGTCGCGTTCGCGTAGGCGAGCGCCGCCATGCAGCAGAATGCCAGGACCAGCAGGATCACCACCTGCCGGAGGGTGTATCGCTTTTCGTTCTTCATGTTCACTCCATCCTTTCTGTTTCTTTGCCACGAAGACCCGAAGCCACAAAAGACACATAAATCCTTCGTTGACTGATTTCAGTTCTTATCTGCGTCAATCCGCGTTCATCCGCGTCCAAATAGCCTCTTCCGCCTTACTCATCCCAGGTCGCCACATCCCACACGCCCTGGTCCCAGACGCCGGTGGTGGAGGCGGGCGCTCCTCCCCCTCCTCCGCCTCCGCAGGAGTTGAGCAGCATTGAGCAGGCGAGCAGGATAATCAGCAGCACAGCCATGCCCGCGGATCGTGTGTTGTGGCGAGCCCTCTTGCCGATCGCTTGATTCGTCATTTCTTCGATTTCCCCGCTTTGGTCGTTTCTTTTGAACGCTGGGCAATGCCGCTCCAGAGCCCGTACAAGAGGACCTGCAGCGTGATCACCACCGCGAAGCCCAGGTGGGTCACATATCCCATCTGGTCCGCTGCCTTGGCGGTGAGGTCCTCGATCGTGCGGTAGAGAGTGACGAGGTTCGTCAGAGAGGTGATGATGGTTATCGCCGCTCCGGCGATGACGCCTTCGAGGATAGCCGATCCTTTGGCCGTCGTGCCGATCCAAAGCCCCGTGCCCAGGCTGGCGGTGACCGCGATCAGGCCGAGCATGAGCAGGCCGAAATTCCCGTCGAGCCATGGGTGGTCGCCGCGCAGGAACCGGCCGACCATCTCGCTGTTCACCTGGCCGTAGACCGCGGAGAAGTCCTGCCGGCTCGCGGCGAGGTAGACGGCGGTCAGGCCGATCTCCAGGCCCGTCTTGATCAGGAAGCTGATGGCAACGTCCACGGCGATTCTGCCGAAGGTGATGTGCTTGAAGAGCGTTGCAGCGCCGGCCTTCATCTCGGCCCTGGCTTCGGAAGGCGGAATGGGCTTGGATTTGCCCGTTTTCTTCTTTTCGAGCACCTCGTAGATGATGGCGTAGAGGATGGGGATGAGGGGGAAGATACGGCTGCTGTAAACCTCGAGGTCGAAGACCTTGCTCAGAGTGACAAGGCCTACTGCTCCGCCGATTGCGACCAGGAAGCTGATGAACAGGTTGCCCATACGGGTCGCATTATACCACGGGCAGTGGGGAGGCGGGAATAGTGTATGCAGGCTGAAGCGGGATGCTACTTTGTGCTCTTTTTGTCCGCCACAGCAGTCAGTTCCTTATAGAACTCCTTGCCCAGAAAGGTCTCGATGGTCTTCTTGAGGCTCTTGTACATGGGATCGCCGGCAGGCTGCTTCATGCAGGGGATGTGGTTCAGGTAGGGGGTGTCCTGGATGGACATGACCCTGGTCCCGTCCTCCCGGGTATAGAACGAAAGGGGATACTGGACGCAATCGGCGAACTTGAACTCCTCCCAGGTCATGCCTTTTTCCATGGCAAAGGTGTGGACGGAGCAATAGCGGAGTCCTTCTTTATTCGTATAGATGAGCGAACAGTCGTTGTTGAACAGGAGCACGCAGCGGAAATCCTGTCCTCCGAAGTTCCGCCGGATGGCCCGGGCCTCATCCTCGTGGATCACGCATCCCGTGGGGCACTGGGAGGAGCAGTTTGCCAAGATGCTGCCGTTCTTTTTCACCGCTTCGCGGTTCTCCGGCGAGAGGTAGGCCACGATCTCGTCCAGATGGGCCTCGATCCGCTTTGCTTCGTCGGGCGGAACGATGCAGGAACGGTAACAGCACATGGACTTGCAGCCGTATTTCTCCACGTCGCAGGAGTAGGGACGGGTGAAAATCTCGGGATTGACCAGCACGCCGGCGATTTTGACGAAGTTTTTCTCGTCGGAAGACATCGATAGAACCCTCCGGAAGGTGAAAATCAGGAGACAGAGGTCAGGAGAGAGCGGAAAGGAGCTCAAACAACCCGATCCTGCGCCAGTGAGAGCTCAATATATATCCCTCGCCAGGGGTTGTAAAGCACTTTTTGGCTTTCCGGGGAGCTTCCGCGTCGCCTCGGCGGGAGCGTGAGGCGTCGTCATCGGCCGAAGTGGGAGGCTCGCGAAAAAAAATGAGGCCTTGAGAGGTTTTTTCTTGACACACCGTGCTGATTTTGATATATCACAATCAATTTTTGATGAGTCGGCGCCGCCGGAAGCAACGGCGGACACGGTGTGAACACTCTATCCCTTTCGCGAGAGCGGAAGGCGGTGCTCGCTGATCCGGGAGGCAAGCCCGGGAGCTAGCGGCGGGCGGAGAAGGAGGAAAACAGGTTGCACGCGTTGGGAACCCACCTGCTGTTGGAGTTGCGGGACTGCAACCCCAAAACCCTGAGTAATTTGGAGTATGTGACAGAAGCAATGAAAAATGCCGCGCTGGAAGCGAAGGCGACGATCGTTGAGGTCGCTTTTCACGAGTTCAGCCCCTTTGGGATCAGCGGTATGGTGGTCATTGCAGAATCTCACCTTGCCATTCACACCTGGCCTGAATACGGCTACGCTGCAGTCGATGTGTTCACCTGCGGCGACCTGATCAAGCCGCAGACGGCCGCAAAGTTCCTCATCGAAAAATTCGAGTCAAAAAACCACTCCATCGTCGAGATGAAGCGGGGCGTGCTCGGCCATGAGAAGCTTCCGCACAAGGTCACGGTGCCTGTTCAGACGCCGGCATACGCATGATCGAGCCCAAGAATTACAAGTGGTTCATTGAATATACCAGTCCGGAAGAGGGACACCTCCACGGGATCCGCACGATCCTTCATACTGCCCAGACCCAGTATCAGAAGATGGACATTATGATGTGCGGAAGCTACGGGAGGTCCCTCGTCCTGGACGGGAAGATCCAGTCCACCGAAACCGACG
This sequence comes from Nitrospirota bacterium, assembly GCA_021814615.1. Lineage (GTDB taxonomy): Bacteria > Nitrospirota > UBA9217 > UBA9217 > UBA9217 > JAKAHZ01. The sequence continues at coordinate 8,709 of JAKAHZ010000053.1, forward strand.
AGTTCATCTACCACGAATCCCTGGTCCATCCCGCCATGCTGACCCACCCGAACCCCAAGCGGGTGTTCATCGTGGGCGGCGGCGAGGGGGCCACCCTCCGCGACGTCCTGAAGCACAAGACCGTCGAGTACTGCATGATGGTCGATATCGATCAGGAGGTCGTTGAAAAATCGAAGGAATACCTGCCGGAATGGTCCGCAGGCGCCTTTGACGACCCCCGGACCGATCTCCGGTACATGGACGCCCGGAAATACCTCGAAGAGACCTCCGATACCTACGATGTCATCATCATCGACATCTCCGAACCCGTGGAGGAAGGGCCGGCCTACCTGCTCTTCACCAAAGAGTTCTATGAGATCGTGAAGGAGCGGTTGTCGCCCGACGGGACCATCTCCCTGCAAGCGGGTACCACCGCGCTTCACCAGCTCCTGAACTTTACGGCCGTGAATAAGACCCTTTCGTCCGTGTTCCCGGTCGTGGCGCCCTACGACATCCCGATCCCGTCCTTCGGCCTGCCCTGGGGATTCACCCTGGCTTCCAAGAACATCGACCCCCGAAAGTGGACGCCCAAGGAAGTGGACGATATGATCGCCAGGCGGATCAGCAGCGAGCCCCGGTTCTACGACGGCATCGCCCATTTGGGATTGTTCAATCTTCCCAAGCACATCCGCAAGGCGATGGCGGAGCAGACCAAGATCATCGAGGATAATTCCCCGCTGTTCACATATCACTGACACGAGAGTACATTGGGACACGGATGAACACGGATATACACGGATTAGAACAGGAACCAGGAGAAACTGCTGACATCCGTGTTCATCAGATTCTTATCCGTGTCCAAACGGGCTTTTAGCAGCTATGGCCCCCCCTCCCCGAGACGACGAACAGCTTCGCACCCCCCTGTTCGATGCCATGGTCAGCCTTGCGGAAAGCCGCAAGGTTTCCTTTCATACCCCCGGTCATAAGAGCGGCAAAGGCATCGCCACGCGGTTCCGCAAGTTCGTGGGACCGCGCGTCTTTTCGATCGACCTGACGACCCTGGACGAGGTGGACTCGCTCCAGAACCCCACCGGCGTGATCAAGGAGGCCCAGGAGCTCGCCGCCAAGGCCGCAGGCGCGGACCGCTCCTATTTCCTCGTGAACGGCACCACCGTGGGCAACCACGCCATGGTGGCCGCCACCACGGGTCCCGGCGACAAGGTCCTGATCGCCCGGAACTGCCACCGTTCGGTCCTGACCGGCCTGATCGTTTCCGGTGCCCAGCCCGTCTTCTTCCAGCCCCTCTTCGACCGGAACCTGAAACTGACGCTGAACGTGACCTTCGATACGGTCAAGGCGGCGATCGACGCCAATCCCGATGCCCGGGCCCTGCTCATCACCAGCCCCAACTATTACGGCCTTTGCACGGACATCGAGAGGATCATCCCCTATGCCCACGAACACGGCATGATCGTGCTCGTGGACGAGGCCCACGGCCCGCACCTGAAATTCAATCCCAAGCTGCCCAAGTGCGCCCTCGATGCCGGCGCGGACCTCTGCGTCCAGTCGACGCACAAGATCGTGGGCGGCATGACCCAGGCGTCGATGCTCCATGCCAAGGCGGGCCGGATCAACATCGACGACGTGACGAACACCTTGAAGCTTCTCCAGACCACGAGCCCCTCCTACATCCTCATGGCGTCGCTGGACCTGGCCCGGATGCAGATGGCCACGGAAGGCAAGAAGCTCCTGAACCGGGCGATCAAGCTGGCCGAGGACGCCCGGACGGAGATCAACAAGATCCCGGGGATCACCTGTTTTACCAAGGAGATGGCAAAACAGGCGGGCATGGCGGACATGGACGTGACCAAGCTCACGATCACCGTTTCCGATCTGGGGCTCTCGGGCTACCACGTCTCGCAGATGCTGAACACGCGCTTCGGCATCCAGGTGGAGATGGCCGATCCCTTCCATGTGCTGGTCATCGTCTCCATCGGCGACCGGCAGGAGGACCTGACGCGGCTGGTTGAGGCCTTGAAGGTGATCTCGGCCGAGACGGGCCTCCAGGGCGCGCTGCTGCCGCTCGACAAGGTCCATCCGCCGTCCCTGACCAACCGCTTCGCCATGACGCCGCGCAAGGCCTTCTACTACGACACGGAGCTGGTGCCCGTGAACCGGGCGGCCGGCCGCGTCTGCGCAGAGATCGTGACCGTCTATCCCCCCGGCATCCCGCTCTTCGTCCCCGGCGAGGAGATCTCCGCGGACGCCATCGAGTACATCACCAACATGGCGGGCTGGGGCGCCATCATCGACGGCCTGAACGAGAACAACAGCCTGGTCCGCGTCGTGAAGGCGTAGCCCGGTTACCGTCGGTTCATTTCCGGCGACATCCTGCCGGATTTCATTTCCTATAACCCTTTCGGAGGTGCCCCCATGAGAACCGTCGTGTTTGGAGCCCTGATCGCGTGCGCCCTCATTGCAGCATCCGGTGCTGCCTCGGCCGCAGAGGTCACGGGCGTCGACATCGTAAGCTTCGGGATCTACAAGCCCGCGGAAAAGGAAGCGCCGCAGAATGCATCGGACGACGTGCTGCATGCCTCCCGCTGGACCCTGGTCAAGCAAGGGGACCGTGTTCCGGCGACGCTCAAGACGAGTTTCGGCATCGATTTTATCGTCAAGGGAACGCCCGAGGGAGAGCCGGTCGAGATCACGCTCATCTATCTCCATCCCACGATGACCAACGCGACCACGGGGAGAAAGATGGACACGCAGGAAGTGCAGGTCAAGGCTATCCTCGGCAAGCAGATCCACGAGGGATACACCTTCGACCACGACTGGGAGCTTGTGACCGGCGCCTGGCTTTTGGAAGTGACCCACAACGGGAAGAAGCTGGCAGAGAAAATGTTCTCGGTGGTGAAGCCCTGATCCGGACAGTCGGTAGCCTCCCCATGCGAGCATTCCCGCCGAGCGACCGAGTTCGAAGGAGGAGCATTTCGGACTGTCTGAGCCCGCAGGGCGAGTTTCCGAAATGCCCTGAGAACGACCGAGCATGGCGGAAAAGAATGATCGCCGGGGCGCCCTTCTTTCGGTTCGCTTTCTTGGGCGAGCAAGAAAGCGAAGGAACTTCGGATTCGGTTCAATATCCTCTCTCTTTCAATAAGAGAATCATCGGCTAGTCCCATGATCGACGTTTCCTGCGCGGTCATCATCAAGGACAACAAGGTCCTGTCTGTCCAGCGCGGCCAAGGCAGGCATCTCGGCGGCAAGTGGGAGTTCCCCGGCGGCAAGGTGCATGACGGGGAGCGGCCCGAGGATTCGGTTGTCCGCGAGGTTGCCGAAGAACTTGGCCTTGAGGTGTCCGTACTCCGCCCCCTGACGCCGGTTACGCATTCCTACCCCGACAAGACCGTCCGGCTGCTGCCCTTTCTCTGCAGGATCGAAGGAGGCACGCTCCATCTGCACGAACACCAGGCCTTCCGGTGGCTTTCGCCCCATGAGCTCGGCTCGCTTGACTGGTGCGAGGCCGACGGACCGATCCTGGACGAAGCGCGACGCATCCTGGCATGATCCCGCTCTCGCGGCCCCTCCATATCGGTTGCTGCTCGTATCTGGTATAATCCAGGCATGTCCTCTCGCCGCTACCGGGGCCGGTTCTTCCAGGGCCTCTTTCTCTTCCTTCGCGTTCTCGTGAGCTATAAACTGCTCGGGCTTCGGAACCTCTTTTCCCTCCCCGACCGGCGGGAAGAGCGCCTGAAGCAGCTCCACCGGAAGAACGCGCGTATGCTCCGGGAGAAGATGATCGAGCAGCGCGGCGTGTTCATCAAGATCGGCCAGTTCCTTTCCTCCCGCGTCGATATCCTTCCCGAGGAATACACCGCCGAACTGTCCAAGCTCCAGGACCAGGTTCCGCCGGCGCCCTTTTCCGAGATCCGGAAGCGCCTGGTGGAGGAGCTGGGACCGATCGAAAGCGTGTTCTCCTCCTTCACCGAGGTGCCGATCGCGTCGGCGTCGCTCGGCCAGGCGCACCGCGCCTGCCTCAAGGACGGCGACTGCATCGTGGTCAAGGTGCAGTATCCGGGCATCGACGAGGTGATTGCCGCGGATATGCGGACCGTCAAGGTCATCATGCGCATCCTGCGGTTCCTCTATTCGCGGGTGAACCTGGATGTGATCTATTCCGAGTTCTCGCGCATCGTCATGGAAGAGCTGGATTATCTCAAGGAAGGGCGGAACGCCGAGACCTTTGGCCGGAACCTGGCATCCGATTCCCGGATCAAGATCCCGATCGTCTACTGGCCCTACACCACGTCCAAGGTCCTCACCCTGGAATACCTCGAAGGCATCAAGATCACCGATGTCGAGGAGATCGACCGGCAGCTGATCGACCGGAAGGAGGTGAGCCGTCTCCTTGCCGGCGCCTATGCCCGGATGTTCTTCATCGACGGCTTCTTCCACGGCGACCCCCATCCCGGGAACATCTTCGTCCGGCCCGGGCCGGAGCTGATCTTCGTGGATTTCGGCATGGTGGACCGCATCTCGGCGCCGAAGAAGGAAGGGCTCCGGAAAGCCTTCATCTCCATTGTGGACCGCGACAGCCTGGGGCTCGTGCGGGCGCTGGTGGACATGGGGTTCATCCCGCTGACCAAGGACATCCGGCCGCTCGTCGCCTTCGTGGACCGGCTGCTCCAGAAGTACCGCGACATGTCGCTCACCGAATTCAAGGCCATGGACATCGACGAGATCGGCGACGACATCCTGGGCGCGCTGCAGCTCAGCCCGTCGATCCAGATCCCGAATGACTTCATCCTTTTCGGCCGCGTGATCGGCATGCTGAACGGTCTGGGGTCGCGGCTCGACCCCGAGACGAACCTGATCGAGATCGCAGCGCCTTTCGCAAAAAAGTTCATCCGCTCGGAGCAGTTCTCCCCGGCGGGATTCGTGAAGCATGCATCGGCAACGGCTCGCTCCATCGCCCGGTTGCCGAAAATGCTCGAGGAGCTCCTCGTCGCCACGAGCAGGGGCGAGACGCGGGTCGAGATCACCTCCGCCGACATCGTGCGCGAGTTGAGCTACGTGGGCCGCATCGGCAGGGGGTTCATCCATGCGATCCTTGCCACCGGCGCCGGCTCAGCGGCCCTGATCCTGTACCTGAACAACCATCCCACAGGCGCTGCCTGGTCAGCCGGTGCGGCTGCGGCGATGGTCGTCTGGCTGTTCGTTGACCTCCGAAGAAAATAGCCTCCCGCAACCAGCCCTTCACCGTTCCGCATTGCCAATCCCTTTGACAGCGGCTTCACAAGATGGTACTACGTCACGTGATTTTGCCCTCCCTTTCAAGGGGAGGGTCGGGGTGGGGATGGGTCGTTAACAGGTCGTTGAAAGGCCTCTCATGTTGTCATTGCGAGGAGCGCACGCGACGAAGCAATCTCGTAGTGCCGTGAAATCTTAACTACGAGTTTGCTTCGTTTCACTCGCAAAGACAGACGATAGAAAGCAGCAGACGCCAGCAGAAGAGGAGTTCATTTATGTGGGACCAGCGGTACGATACGGAAGAGTATGTCTACGGCATAGAGCCGAACCGGTTCCTCGCGAGCATGGCGGACAAGATCCCGAAAGGCAGGGTGCTCTGTCTTGCCGAGGGCGAGGGGCGGAACGCGGTTTTTCTCGCGAAACAGGGCTGCCGCGTTCTCGCTGTCGATTCTTCCCCGGTGGGCCTGAAGAAGGCGGAGAAACTGGCAGCGTCGCAGGGGGTCTCGATCGAGACGCAGGTCGTCGATCTTGCTCATTTCGAGATCGAGCCGGGAGCGTGGGACGGGATCGTATCGATCTTCGCGCATGTGCCGTCGGCGATTAGGAAAGCACTTCACCGGAAGGTCGTGGCTGGCCTGCGGTCCGGCGGGGTGCTCGTGCTCGAAGCCTATACGCCGAAGCAGCTTGAGTACAAGACCGGCGGTCCGCCGAACGCGGATATGATGATGACCCTTGCCGGGTTGCGCGAGGAGCTTGCGGGGCTAGAGTTCCTGCATGCGAAGGAGCTGGACCGGGATGTCATCGAGGGCAGGCTGCACACCGGTAAGGGTGCAGTCGTGCAGGTGGTGGCGAAGAAAACGGCGTCAGAATAATAGAGGAATTCTTTAATGGTCAAGCAAAGAATGATAGACTCGAAAAATCTATTAGCCACAGAGGTTACAGAGGACTCAGAGGAATAATTTCAGTCTTTTTAAGACTTACCTCTGTGCGCTCTGTGGCAGATCTTGTCTTATTACGATTTCAGCAAGCATGCGATAAGGCAAATAGCAAAATTGCCCTGAACTCTAATCCACTACGAGATTGCCGCGTCGCTTCGTTTCTCGCAATGACAACGGGTGACAAAAAAGGGATGCTGCAATTCGCAGCATCCCTTGCTCATTCCAGGTTGTTCTGAATCTACTCAGCCCTTACCAGGTCTTCGAACCGGATGTCCACGCCGAAGACGCCCACGATGTCGCTGCTCTCGCTGCTGACCGGAGCGGACACGGTGATGCAGAGCGCGCCGGTGATCTTCGAGGTGTAGAAGTCGGACACGAAGCTCTTTCCGTCCTTCATGGGGCTGATGAACCATGACCGGTCCGAGAAATCGTCGCCCAGGCCCGCGGTCTCGTACTTCGCCTTGTCGGCAACGTCGGTGATGTTGCGCGTGATCTTCTTGCCCTGGGCGTTCACCACATAGGCGAACTGGATGTAGGGATCTTCCTTCTGCAGTTTCTCCATCACCGGTTCCATCTTCGCCGGATCCATGGACCTGACCTCGGGCCGCTCCACGAACCGCTCCACGATGTGGCGGGCGACCTCGGAGGCCTTCTTCTTCAGGCGGTCGAGATCGGAGACGAAGTACTCGGGCAAATACTTCTTCGCCTTGTCCAGAAGCTCGTCGTTCGAGATGCTCGTCGTCCGTCCCACCTCGTACTGCTCCATGACCCACTTGTTGATCTTCCCGATGCCGGGATGGCGCTTGTCGATCTTCTTGTCCGCGTCGGGCCGGAGGTGGCTGTTCGCCCATTGGGCGATGCCGGCCACGCCGGACTTGTCCGTGATGATCACGCCCATGGGCCGCTTCAGGATGTTCGTGGTGTCGAAGATGTTGTAGATCTCCTCGTTCTTCATCATGCCGTCGGCATGGATGCCGGCGCTGGTGGAGTTGAACTCGGAACCCACGAAGGGATAATTGTTCGGGATGTTGAACCCCAGCTCCTTGCGGAAGTACTCGGCCATCTCCGTGATCGCCGGGGTGTCGATGCCCGAATCGTCGCCGGTCAAGCTGATGTAATCGAAGAGGAGCGCCTCCACGGGCGTGTTGCCTGTCCGTTCGCCGAAGCCCAGGAGCGCGCCGTTCACCGACGAGCAGCCGTACATCCAGGCAGCGACGCCGTTCACGAGCACCTTGTGGAAATCGTTGTGGCCGTGCCACTCCAGCTGTTCCGAAGGCACGCCGCCGTCGTGGATCAGCGAATAGAAGATCTCCGGCACGCCGCGGGGGAGGGCCGTCCCCGGGAAGGGGAAACCGTAGCCCATGGTGTCGCAGGCGCGGAGCTTCACGGGCATCTTCGCCTGCTCGGAGAGCTTCATCAGCTCCTGGGCGAAGGGGATCACGAAACCGTAGAAATCCGCCCGGGTGATGTCCTCGAGGTGGCACCGGGGCACGATGCCGTTCTCGAGCGCGGTCTGCACAATGTCCAGGTAGGCCTTCAGCGCGTCTTTCCGGCTCATGTTCAGCTTGAGGAAGATATGGTAGTCCGAGCAGGAGGTGAGGATGCCCGTCTCCTTGAGCCCCATTTCCTTCACGAGCTTGAAGTCGTTCTTGTTCGCACGGATCCAGCCGGTCACCTCCGGGAACCGGTAGCCGCGCTCCTGGCAGAGCCGGACCGCTTCCTTGTCCTTCTGCGAATAGAGAAAGAATTCGGTCTGCCGGATCACGCCTTTCGGCCCGCTCATGCGGTGCATGAAGTCGAAGATCGTCACGATCTGCTGGGGCGTGTAGGGCGGACGGGACTGCTGGCCGTCGCGGAATGTGGTGTCGGTGATCCAGATGTCCCGGGGGATATTGGTCTGGATCAGACGGTTCTCGAAGAGGACCTTGGGAACGCTCGTGTACGGGAACATGTCGCGGTACAGGACGGGTTCCTTCACGTCCTTCAGCTCAAAGGGTGTGGTTTCCTTCCGATGGGTCATGGCTCGGGACAACCTCCTTGGGTCACGGTCACAGGCCGAGGGACCGTTGAAGCTTCTGCAGGGGGGTGGCCTGCTTCTGCTTGTGCTTCACCCCCCAGACGATGAGTGCGATGATCGCGATGATGACGGCGATCGTGATGTATTGCATGGTGCGGGAGCGCCTGACTTCCTCGCGCCACCAGGCGAACCCGCGCTTTGCCGTGCTCGCGCCGTCCTGCAGCATGCCCGGCAGCTTTTCGGCAATCTCGCGGGCGGCAAGCGACGGGCCGGCGGCGAGCCGGTCGCGCACCCGGTCGAGACCCAGTCCGCCGAAGGGCAGGGCAACGGGTGCCAGGGGATGGGACGCGGAGCCGTTCGCCGGGGCCGGGGTCTCTCGCTGCTTCAGGTTGTAGCCCGATTCGCCGGCGCGCGGTATGCGGTAGAGCCGGACCTTGCCGCTGATGCCCTTGAGCTCCGCATACCCCACTTCCTCGCTCGGCACCTCGCTCTTGGTCATGGAGAGGTAGACGGATTCGGAGAAGTAAACCTCGCCGGCTGCTGCCTTGCCCTCGATCCGCGCGGCGATATTCACCGCCTCGCCGAAAACGTCGTTGTTCTCCAGCCGGACCTCGCCCACGTTGACCGCGGCGCGGACCGTGAACCGCTCGGACGGGTCGATGGCCGCGTCGGATTCCGCCAGGCCGTCATGAATGCCGACGGAGCAGAGCAGCGCGTCGGTGGGCGAGCGGAAGGTCAGCAGGTACGCGTCGCCGATGGTCTTGACCACCCGGCCGCTGTATGCCCGGACCAGGGGCCGCACGACGTCGTCGAACCGCTTCAGCATCCGGAGGTTCTCTTCCCGCGTCTGGGCCGAGGTGCGCGGGGTAAAGCCCGCAATATCGACGAACACAATGGCGAGGTTCTCTGTTTTCATCTCTGGATCACGCTTTCTTAAACGCCCCGTATGCCTTTGATTGCCGCGGCATAGTCCTTTGCGCCGAAGACCGCGGAGCCTGCGACGAGAATATCCGCGCCTGCATCGGCGACGGTCCTCCCGTTCTCGGGTTTCACGCCGCCGTCTACATTGATTTCGACCCTGAGTCCCCGCTCATCGATCATTTTCCGGAGCCGCCTGATCTTGTCCAAAGCCGAGGGAATGAATGATTGGCCGCCGAACCCCGGATTCACGGACATGATCAGGACCATGTCGATGTCTGCCAGGATATAGTCCAGCGTTTCGAGCGGGGTCGCCGGATTGAGCGAAACGCCGGCCTTCACGCCCTTGTGCTCGCGGATGTTCTGGACCAGGCGATGAAGGTGCGTTGCCGCCTCCACATGGACGGTAAGGTAATCCGAGCCCGCTTTCGCGAAGTCCGCGATGTAGAGTTCGGGGTTTTCGATCATGAGGTGCACGTCGAGCGGCAGCTTTGTCACTTTCCGGCAGGCCTGGACAACCAACGGTCCGATGGTGATGTTCGGCACGAAATGGCCGTCCATGACGTCCACATGGATAAGGTCCGCTCCTGCCGCCTCGACGGCGCGGATCTCCTCGCCCAGGCGCGAGAAGTCGGCTGAGAGGATGGATGGGGCTATCTTGATCGAAGGGGACATGGATCCTCGCTTTTGTACTCTGTACTCGGTACTTTCTTTCATTTACTTACTTCCAGCTCCACCGTGCCGTCCGCTGCGATCGGATACCCCGGCTGGGGGCGCTGGGCAACGACGATACGCTCCCTGCCCGGTGTGCTGCCGGTTGCTGCGGGCCTGGTTATCAGCCGGTGCTGCAAGCCCATGCGGTCGACGGCTTTCAGCGACTCTTCCGCAGGCCGTCCCAGGAGCCGGGGTGTCACATACAGGGGCTTCTTTTTCCCGAGGCTGACCAAGATACCGACCTGCGCTCCCGGGGCGACCGGTGTGTGGGGCGGCGGGTCCTGGCTGATCACCAGGTCCCGTTCCACGGAATCGGACCAGATGCGCGCAATGTCGGGCGCAGGATAACCGGCCTGGCGGAGGATGAGCTCCGCCTTCCGGTACTGTTCGCCGGTGAGCTTGGGAGCCAGCATCTCGCTCGGCCCCAGGCTTACGACCACGCGCAGCGCCCTGCCTTTCTTGATCCCTGTTCCCGGCGGAGGCGTCTGGGACACAATGGCGTCCTTCGGCACCGTCTGGCTCGGCTGGCGGCTGTCCACCTTGAGCTGCAGGCCCTGCTGGTTCACCACATCGATGACCGAGATGATGTCCTGGCCGACCAGATCCGGCACGCGCACATCCTCCTGACGGAGGAGCAGTGCGATGACCGCGAAGGCGCTCACCACGCCGACCGCGATCAGGGCCAGGAAAATGACGATGCCTTTGAGGAAACGGTTCATGAAAGGTAAACCCTATATTACACAGTAGGGCACCAATATGCAAGTGTGGAGAAATTAACGGATTACTCTCGTTGTTCCGAAAAAGGACAGTATTCTCAGATAAGCAATAATGACCGGGACGGGAGAAAAATGGCATTGAATTCATGAGGATTCCTGATCGGCCGGACAGTCAGCGAAGGCTGTTTTCTGCCGAATACGAAAAAAGGGAGGGAAGAGGATAAGAACTTATTCTCCGTGGCCTAGGAATTATTGCTGATAGCGCTTTTTTCCCTGTCCCGGTATCTTTTCACCAGGAAGCCGGGAAGGAGGGCTGCACATGAAGATCGATGTGAGCACTCAGGCCAGGTCGCGGACGCTGTGCCAAAAGGGTTTTGCCTGCGCTTCGCGGAACAGGGAGACGCTCTGTAAGGTTAAGGCATTGTTGGCGGGCGAGGCGCTCATGATCGAGTGCGCCGAGGAGCTGCTCTGCCGCTACCAGGAGTCCTTCGGAAGCTGGGCCATCTGCACCTGTCCCACGCGAAAGGAAATCTACAGCGTTTTCGGCGTCTAATGGCTGATGTTCACCTGCTGTTATCCCTGCTTGTTCATTCTCGCCGCGAAGAACCCGTCCATGGCAGGTTCACCCGGAAAAGTGCGGAAAAACAGGTGCCCGTCCACGAGCCTTACTGCCGCTTCCGGCAGATAGGGCCGGGGGTTGTCGAGGGAAAAATCGCCGTTGCGGGTCAGGAACGCGGCAATGACGTCCTCATTCTCTTCCGGCTCCGTGGTGCAGGTCGCGTAGACCAGGACCCCGCCGGTTTTCAGGAGCTTCGCGCAGTTGTCCAGGATTCGTGATTGCAGCTTCGCCCGTTCCGCAAGATCCTTCTCTCTCTTGATCCACCGTCCGTCGGGATGGCGGCGGAGCACACCGAGGCCCGAGCAGGGAGCGTCGATCAGGATCCTGTCATAATTCCCCTCATTGAATGCGGACGCATCCCCTGCGACCGGTTGCACGATCGAAAGTCCCAGCCGCTCGCTGTTTTCCCTGATCCTGCCGATCCTGTCCCTGTCGCGTTCGAGCGCGACGACCGTTCCCTGATCCTGCATCAATTCAGCAAGATGCGTCGCCTTGCCGCCCGGAGCAGCGCAGGCGTCCAGGACCGTTTCGCCCGGCTGCGGAGCGAGCAGGAGAGAGACGAGCTGCGCCGCCTCGTCCTGGACCAGGAACCGGCCTTCGTTGAACGCAGGAAGCGGGGTGAGCCCCGGCGATGAAAGGATCTCGATACCCGAGGGAGCGAATTCCGTGGGTCGCGCTTCTGCGCCTTGCGAACCAAGCGCGGCAAGCAGCTCATCGCGCGAATTCCTGATCGCGTTCGTCCTGACCACGAGCGGCGAAGGCTCGTTGTTCCTGCGCAGGATCTCTTCGGTCCGGCCGACGCCGAAGCGGCCGGACCAGCGCCGGACGAGCCAGCCGGGATGGGAATGAACGAGCGACAGCCGCTGAACGGGGTCCGGGGAATCGGGCAGGGGAAGGCTGTTCCTGTTTCGTTCCAGGTTCCTGAGCAGGCCGTTTACGTACCCGTGCTTTTTCCCGTGGACCTTGGCAAGCTCCACCGCCGTGTTCACGGCTGCGCTGGCAGGCACCTTGTCGAGGAACAGGAGCTGGTAGGCGGCGAGGCGCAGGAGGTTCCGCGTCTCCCCGTCGGTAGCGGAGACGGGTTTTGACGAGAAGCGGTCGAGGAGCCAGTCGATGCGGGAACGGTTCCGGAGCACGCCCATGACCAGTTCGAGGATGAAGGCGTTGTCCCGGGCGCCGAAGTTCTTGCGGGATCGTTCCAGAGGCCCCGAAGCGGGTGCGCCCTGCTCGGCCTGGAGGAGAACGGCGAGCGCCTGTTCGCGCGGCCTATCCACCCGCGGCCCGGGTCGGGGGGGCGCCGGCGGCCAGGTATTCGAGAGCGTCCGCCACCTTCGCGATATCCACGCTCGTGTTGAAGCAGGGGCCGAAAGGCCGGTCATTGATGATGCCGATCACCGGAAGGGGATAGGCATCCTGGATGCCGCTGGTCAGGTCGCGTTCGCAGGCGACGGCGATGATGGCCTGGGGCTTCGCCTCGGCGACGCGACGGCGGGCGAGCGTGCCGCCCGTGGCCACGGAGAGATGGACGTTGTACCGGTGCGCCAGCTCCACCAGGTCCTTGATCTTGC
>JAKAHZ010000188.1 GCA_021814615.1 Nitrospirota bacterium
GTGAATCTTCAAGATCTCCTCTCTGTCTTTCAAGTCCGGCATATCAAGCACCACGCGTCGATCGAATCTTCCCGGACGCAATAATGCCTGATCCAATACATCGGGGCGATTGGTTGCCGCGATCACAATGACGCTCGTATCTCTTTCAAAACCATCCATCTCCACAAGGATCTGGTTCAGTGTCTGCTCTCGCTCATCATGCCCACCGCCCATTCCTGTTCCGCGCTCGCGACCAACTGCATCTATCTCGTCGATGAAGATGATTGCGGGAGCCATCTTCTTTGCGATCTCGAAGAGATCGCGTACGCGGCTTGCGCCAACGCCCACGAACATCTCGACGAACTCCGACGCGCTGATCGAGAAGAAGGGCACCTTCGCCTCGCCGGCCACGGCCCGCGCCAGGAGGGTCTTGCCCGTGCCGGGCGGGCCGACGAGCAGCACGCCCTTGGGGATCCTCCCGCCCAGGCGCGTGAACTTGTCGGGCTGCTTCAGGAACTCCACGATCTCGACGAGCTCCTCCTTCGCCTCCTCCACGCCGGCCACATCGTTGAAGGTCACCTTCACTTCGCTCTCGCCGTAGATCTTGGCGCGCGACTTGCCGAAGCTCATGAAGGTCTCGCCCGGGCCACCGGTGCCCATTTTCCGGAAGACAAAGCTCCAGATCACGACGAGCAGGACCAGGGGAATGACCCAGGACAGGAAGAAATCCTTGAGCCAGTTGTCGCTCACCTTGCCTTCATAGGAAACGCCCGCCGTCTCGAGCGACTTGACGAGATCCGGATCCTCGATCCGCACGACCGAGAAGGCCTTGTCCTTGCCCCCTTCCTGCATGGTGCCGCGGATGGTGTCGCCGGCGATGACGATGTCCTTTACCTGCTTCTCCGCAAGGAGCTGCTTGAACCTGCTGTATTTGATCTCTTCCGCGGGTTGGGAGGAAAAGAGCCGGAACAGGCTGACGAGCGCCAGGAACATGAGGAGGTAGAACAGGATCTGCTGGCCTTTTTTCATGCACACCTCGATTGATCGGATCGGTTTGCCGCTTCGCGACAATTGTCATCAATATCCGTGAAAGACGCCGACGCCCACGCCGACGGAGAATCTCGAGCCTGCATAGGGGTCCCACAGATGGATGGCCTTTGCCAGGAGGAGCGGATAGGGATAGTCGATCTCGCCGAGCTTCTGCGTCCGGCGCCCCGAGATCTCGGCGATGACCGTGATATTCCTTCCGCGATGATACACGGCATTGTCCAGAAACTGCGGCGTGACGACCAGGAACCGGCCTTGCGTCTCATCGGTCAGGTACGGCCTGCCCTGCCCGTCCAGCGGCTTCTGCAGCACTTCGATCTGGGTCCCTTCCTTCAGGTTCCTCGTCTCCACGATCGTTCCGCCGAGCATGACCAGTTTTCCCTTCATGCTTTCAGCGTTCTTCGCCACGTCCGCGAATGCGACGCCGCGATCCGTCTGATCAAGCAGCTGCCGGGGAAAAGGGGGCGAGCATGCGAAAAGCGCCAGCAGAGCGAGAGCCGCCGCGGGCAACAATCCTCGTTTCATCATATCTGGATTATATCACCGGGAAGGAGTGCCGGTGTCCGGAGTGCAAAGGAGGAACAAGGCCGTCAGCGGTCAGTATCCGCGCACGTTGTCCGTGGAATAGCGGTCATAGAGGGGATCGAGCATGCCCGGCCGGTCCGATGCGCGGGGCTCCCGGGGCCAGAGTTTCAGCTCCTTGGAGACCACGAGCGGATAGAGGGATCCTTCCTCGGCCAGGCCTTTCTCTTCCGTGCCGGCCACCTCGGCGGCAAGCGTAACTTCCCTGCCCGGAGCATAGATGAGGGGTTCGAGGAATCCCGCATGCCGCGCAAGGAACCTTCCGCCGGTCTTGTCGGTCCGGCGGGGCTTGCCCCAATAATCGAGCTCCTTCTGCTGGATCTCGATCAGGGCGCCGTCCTTGACGTTCCTGGTCTGAACGATGACGCCGCCCAGGATGACGGTCTTGCCGGCAAATTTCGCGGGGTCTGCGTTGAGATCGGAAAAGGCGATCGTGCGGTCCGCCTGGCGGCGGGCATCGGAGGAGATGGCGTAGGTGCAGCCGTTCAGGAGCACAGCCAGAGCGGCGAGAAACGCAGTCAGCAGGTACATGGGGACCTCCCTGCAGCAGCCCTGGGCCGTACGGGACGGCAGGCGTCAGGCGGAGAGCTTGAGCGGCGCCTGATCGTCGGATTCGCGCTGGATCTTTTTCCGGACATGATCGGCAATCTCGACGCCGGAAAGATCGAAACGACCCAGCTCGCGCGCCAGAAGCGCGAGCTTGTCGTTGGCGTGCAGATGTTTGTTGATCAGGACCCGGCGCGTCTCCATGACGCGGCAGGAACCGCCCTTCGAGGTCTTCAGATCGTCATAGGTAACCTTGATGGACAGCGCCCGGGCGACCTGCTCCAGGTCCGACAGCGTTACCTTCATCGTGGTGAAGCTCCTTTTCCCGGCATCGCCGGGATCGGCATCTGTCGTGCTCTTGCTTTGAGTATACCGCGGCTGCGTCGAGTTAGGCGGTTTCTTCCTTGTGGATCTCCATGATGCTCACGACATTGATGTTCGCATCCTTGAGCGCCTTCTGCACATCGGCAAGCTTTGCGTCCTGGACCTTGAGAATGAAGTTCGCTTTCGTCGCCATGATGGCCTCCTCCGGAACGGTGATAATGCGGGGCTCGTCGCCGCCGCAACGCAACTTAGCATAAAGTGGCGGATAAAGTCAACGGGAAAGCGGCAGCCGGCCTGAGCCGGAGATGCAGGATTGCCGCATCCTTCCTGCGCAAAGTCCCTTGCGCTCGTTCAACCAGATTGTAATCTTTCCTAAAAATGTTCTTGCTATTTTATGCGAGAGTGATATACTTGCACACAGTCGCGAGGCAAAAAACTGCTTACGCAGTCAGATCATATTCTCTTATCAGGGTGAAGGAGGGGTTGTATGGCAAAAGCCATGACGAAGTCTCAGATTGCGGACCACATTGCGAAGAAGGCTGACATCAAGAAGAAGTTGGCGGTGCAGATCCTCGAAGACATCGCAACGCTGGCGTACAAGGAGGCTAAGAACTCCTTCACGCTCCCCGGTCTCGGCAAGCTCGTGCTGGTGAACCGGAAGGCCCGCATGGGCCGGAATCCTCAGACCGGCGAAGCGATCAAGATCCCGGCCAAGAAGGTCGTGAAGTTCCGCGTGGCCAAGGCCTGCAAGGAAGCAATCCTCGGCAAGAAGTAGTCGAACCCCTGCTTTACGATCAACATAGCAAAGGCATCCCGGAAATCCGGGATGCCTTTTTCGTCTGAACCCGGATAGACCCGCCACGAAGACCCGAAGGCGCCAAGAGCGGCGGACAGAACAAGGACCCCGCAATAATGCTGTTCGATACCCTTCGCTTCGCGTCTTCGTGACTTCGCGGCAGGATCATCCCCGGTATCGCCATGAACGTCATTCTTTTCATTCTCTATCCCCTGGCCTTCATCCGGAGCCGCTTCATCATCCCGGCGCTGCTCCTGCACGGAGGCATGATCATCGCGTCGGCGGTCTCCTACGGCCGCCTCCCGCTCGTGGGCATGCGCGACACGCTGGGCTTCCTTGCCTGGGCCGTCGGCGCAGTGTATCTCGTCTTTGCCGGGGACCGGCGGCGCGACCGCTACACCTTCCTGGTGCTGCCGCTCATCCTCCTGCTGCTCTTGGGCTCTCTGATCTCCCCGGCAATGCGCGGCACCCTGCCCCCGGTTCTCAAGACCATCTGGTTCGAACTGCATGTCGCGTTGTCCTTCGTTGCCTACGCGCTCTTCGCGCACAGCGCCGTGTTCGGCCTCCTGGGAATCGCGACGGATGAGGCAACTGCGGACCGCAACCAGTACCGGACCGCGCTCCTGGGCTACGTGCTCTTTTCCGTGGCCATGGTCTTCGGCGGGATCTGGGCGCATCTCGCCTGGGGAACGTACTGGCTCTGGACGCCCAAGGAGCTTTGGA
The DNA here is from genome assembly GCA_021814615.1 of Nitrospirota bacterium. GTDB lineage: Bacteria > Nitrospirota > UBA9217 > UBA9217 > UBA9217 > JAKAHZ01. Next base: position 3,998 of record JAKAHZ010000188.1, read on the forward strand.
CGACGATCGTCTGGTTTTTCTACAGCCTCTATCTCCATGCGCGGCTCGTCCGCGGCTGGACCGGCAAGCCCGTGGCCTGGATGGCTGTCGCCGGGTTCCTCATCGTTCTGTTCACCTATGCGGGCGTGGGGCTTTTGATGAAGAGCTCGCACGAGTTCTAGAATAAGCTGACAAGCCCGTAAGCCTGAAAGCTGGCAAGATACCCTATGAAAACCTTCTTTCTTTCGCTCAAGACGTCCGTCTGGCTGCTGCTGGCCTTGATCGTGGTCTTCTTCGTCGGCTCCTATATGATGCCGGCGCACCGCGAAGTGTTCAGCCCGATGAACGAACAGCTGCTCGGCGCATGGATGATCGAGACGGCCGCAGACAACCCGTGGCAGACCTGGTGGTTCTTCGCGTCCCTGGCGCTGCTCGTGCTCCTCACCATCAACACCATCGTCTGCAGCATCCAGGCGGTGCGGGGAAAATGGTCGCGAACGGATTTCCTGCTCAGGATCTCCCCGCAGGTCATGCACGCGGGCTTCCTCTTCATCCTCCTCGCCCATCTCCTGGGCGCGGTCAGCGGGTACCGGCTCT
>JAKAHZ010000054.1 GCA_021814615.1 Nitrospirota bacterium
GCAGCAGCAGTCGATCGGGATCCGGTCTTCGTTCTTCCATGCGCTGTTCACTCCGGAGCAGTTGACCTGAGCGACTCTCTTGTTTCATTTTCGCATATTTTCAGTTGGCCTGCTTTGAATTTTCCATGATAAACATAAGGGAATCAAATTGTCGTTAAAAATACGGCTGGAAGTATAAGGAATGTATAAAAGAGGACGCCCTCCGGCTTTGAACCGGAAAGTACGGGAGAGGAAGCGACACGGGCATCGCCAAAAAGAAGATGACCGGCATGGCCGAGGGATATCGGCTATCTACAGGCATCTCCGGCTGACACGACCAGGCTTGCGGCATTCCCCTTCTTTGCGATATCGCCGGTTCTGATCTCGCCTTCTACCACTTCGCCCTTCAAGTAATCTACCCCTACATACGAAAGCACTTTGATCTTGCCTACCTCCGTGAGATCGTGGGACGTGCCTTCCCGGTAAACAGGAATAACATCGTTAACAATGAATGCCTTTCTTACATCCTCTGTCCCGCTCTGGAACAGGCATAGGGATTGACCCTTCACCTTGACACCTTTCAATTCTTTTTCTTCGATCTCTCCTGGGACCGGGGATGGAGATACGGCATATGCAAACCGCGGCATGCCGATCGACATAAGAAGCGTCAATACCGCAATCATCCCCCATACGCTCTTCATTTCGCCCCTCCGTTGCCGGGCTGCGCATCGAGCGCGATATTTACTTCAAGCACATTGACCGCCGGCTCGCCGAACAGGCCGAGCCAGCGTCCTTCAGTATGCCGGCCGACCAGGGAACGGACGGAGGTCTCATCAAGTCCGCGGGCCTTGGCCACCCGCTTCATCTGATATTCTGCAGCAGCCGGGCTGATATGCGGGTCGAGGCCGCTGCCGGAAGCCGTGACGAGATCCACGGGTATCTTCGCGACATTTCCCGGATCGGCGGCTCGAAGAGCATCTGCGCGGGCCTGAACGGCCTTCATGAGATCAGGGTTGTTCGGCCCGAGGTTGGAGCCCGAAGACGAACCGCCGTTATAGGGATAAGGTGTCGTCGCCGAGAGCCTTCCCCAGAAATACCTCGGGTCGTCGAACTGCTGGCCGAGAAGCTGGGAGGCCACTGCCTTTCCGTCCTTCATGATGACGCTGCCGTTCGCCTGACGGGGAAACAGCGCTTGCGCGATCCCGGTCACCATCAGGGGGTAGATGATCCCGGTGAGGACGGTGAACAGCAGCAGGGACATAAGCGAATTACGGATCAGTATGCGCATGGGTCCTCCCTATCAGACAATATGCATCGCCGTTATCAGCACATCGATCAGCTTAATGCCGATAAAAGGCACTAGAAGGCCGCCGACGCCGTAGATCAGCGCGTTGTTCCTGAGCACCATCGAGGCGCCAAGAGGGCGGTACTTGACCCCGCGAAGCGCCAGGGGGACCAGGAAGATGATGATCAACGCGTTAAAGATCACCGCGGACAACACCGCGCTCTGCGGCGTGGCCAGGCCCATGATGTTCAATGCTCCGAGCGCCGGATAGATGGAAATGAACGCCGCAGGCAGAATGGCGAAGTATTTCGCCACGTCGTTCGCGATGCTGAAGGTCGTGAGCGTGCCGCGCGTCATCAGGAGCTGCTTGCCGATCTCGACGATCTGGATGAGCTTCGTGGGATTGGAGTCCAGGTCCACGAGGTTCCCGGCCTCCTTGGCCGCCTGCGTGCCGGTGTTCATGGCCACCGCCACATCGGCCTGGGCGAGGGCCGGTGCGTCGTTCGTCCCGTCGCCGGTCATGGCAACGAGCCGTCCGCCTTTCTGATACTCGCGGATGAGCTTCAGCTTCGTCTCGGGCGTGGCCTCGGCAAGGAAATCATCGACGCCTGCCTCGGCAGCGACCGCTGCCGCAGTGAGCGGATTGTCGCCGGTGATCATCACGGTCCGGATCCCCATCTTGCGCATCTCGGCGAACCGCTCCTTGATGCCGCCTTTGACGATGTCGTTCAGCCGAATGACGCCCAGAACGTTCGGTCCCTCGGCGACAACGAGCGGCGTCGCTCCCAGCTTCGCGATGTCGTCAACGACCTGCCTGATGGCAGGAGGGAACGTTCCCCCCTGATTGCGGACATACTTCTCAACCGCATCGGCCACGCCTTTTCTGATCTCGCGATGGTCCAGGTTCACGCCGCTCATCCGCGTCTGAGCTGTGAAGGGCACGAATTCAGCGCCGATGGTATGCAGATCGCGGGCACGAAGCTCATATCTCTCCTTTGCGAGCACGACGATGCTCCTGCCCTCCGGCGTCTCGTCGGCAAGCGAAGCGAGCTGGGCCGCGTCGGCAAGTGCCGATACGTGAACCCCCGGCGCGGGGAGGAACTCCGTTGCCTGCCGGTTACCCAGGGTGATGGTCCCGGTCTTATCTAGCAAGAGCACGTCAACGTCTCCCGCAGCTTCCACGGCCCGGCCGGACATGGCGATTACATTTGCCTGGATCATCCGGTCCATGCCTGCAATGCCGATTGCCGAGAGCAGGCCGCCGATCGTGGTGGGAATAAGGCAAACAAGAAGGGCCACGAGCACGGTTATGGTAACGGGACTCCCCTGGCCTGCAGCTTTAACGCTGAAGAGGGAGTAGGGAAGCAAGGTCACGCACACCAGCAGGAAAATGATCGTCATGCCGGCAAGCAGGATATCGAGGGCGATCTCGTTCGGCGTCTTCTGGCGCTTTGCCCCTTCCACCATGCTGATCATCCGGTCAAGGAAGGTCTCCCCGGGGCTTGTCGTGATCCGCACCACGAGCCAGTCGGACAGGACCGTGGTGCCGCCGGTGACCGCGTTCCGGTCCCCGCCGCTCTCGCGGATAACCGGCGCGCTCTCGCCGGTTACGGCGCTTTCGTTCACCGAGGCGACCCCCTCCACCACCTCGCCGTCCATGGGAATGATGTCTCCGGACTCCACGAGGACGATGTCGCCTTTCCTGAGCTGAGAGGACGGGACCTGCGTGACGTTTGCATCGGCAGCCGGCTTTTCAAGCCGCTTGGCCATGACCTCGCGCCGCGTTTTGCGGAGCGAATCGGCCTGGGCCTTGCCCCGGCCTTCGGCCATGGATTCCGCGAAATTGGCGAAGAGCACCGTTATCCAGAGCCACAGCGATATCTGGAGAATGAACGACGGCGGTGCCTCGCCCTTTCCCGTAAGGAGCGAATGAACGAAGAGAAGCGTCGTCAGCACGCTTCCGACCTCCACAACGAACATGACCGGGTTCTTGACCTGATGCCTTGGATCAAGCTTCTTGACGGAATCCCAGAGCGCTTTCTTGACGATCGTCGGCTCGAAGAGCGAACGGTGCTTCGATTTTGAACTCATTGTTTTCTCCTGGACCGGAACCAAAAGGGTTTTTCGCGCAGATACGCCGGGGCGCAGAGAAAGGCAAAGAGCGAGAAACTCGATCGAATCCTGATCTTCCTCTGCCTCTGTGCGCCTCCGCTCGAAACATTCTTACTTACCGTTTTTCTTTGCGCTCGTCTTACCTTCCCGTCAACTGCTCCGCGAGCGGCCCGAGGGCCCAGGCCGGCATGAATGACAACGCTCCGACGATCAGCACGACCCCGATCAGGAGCGCCACGAACAGCGGTGTGTGCGTCGGCAGCGTGCCGAGACTTGCGGGCACCTTCTTCTTCCTGGCCAGGGACCCCGCAATGGCCAGCACGGGGATGATGACCCAGAACCGTCCCAGGAACATGGCGATGCCGAGGGCCGTGTTATAGAAAAGCGTGTTGGCGTTCAGGCCCGCAAAGGCGCTTCCGTTGTTGTTCGCCGCGGAGGAGAATGCATAGAGAATCTCGGAAAATCCGTGCGGACCGAAATTGGCGGCGCTGGAAGTCCCCGCCGTCGTCACGACGCCGACAGCCGTGCCGATCTTTACGAGCGCGTTCACGATCAGGATCACGAGCGCTGCCATCTTCATCTCGAACATCTCGATCTTCTTGCCCAGGTACTCCGGCGTGCGCCCGACCATCAGGCCCGCTATGAAGACCGTGACAATGGCCATGACCAGCATCCCGTAGAGCCCGGAGCCAACGCCGCCGAAGATGACCTCGCCTATCTGAATGAGCATCATCGGATAAAGGCCGCCGATGGGCGTGAAAGAGTCGTGCATTGAATTGACGGAGCCATTCGATGCCGCTGTCGTCGCCGTGGCCCAGATCGCGGAGCTCACGATACCGAAGCGGGCTTCCTTTCCCTCCATGTTGCCGCCAGGCTGGAGCTGGCTCGCCTGCTGATCGACGCCGAGCGAAGCGAAACGGCGATTGCCGCCCTGCTCGCTCCAGGTACAGAGGACCATCAGCGCGGCAAGGATCAGGACCATGGCGAAAAGAAGCGCCCATCCTTGCCGCATGTCCCCCGCCATCCTGCCGAAGGTGATGCAGAGTGCCGCCGGTATCAGCAGGATAGCCAGAGCCTCCAGGAAGTTGGAGAACGCTGTCGGGTTCTCGAAGGGATGGGCAGAATTCACATTGAAAAACCCGCCACCGTTCGTGCCGAGCTGCTTGATCGCGATCTGCGAGGCGGCGGGACCGAGAGGAATGACCTGCTCTGCCACAAGGATGCCGACCCTCTCCCCGGCCCTCTCCCCCTGAGGGGCGAGGGTGTTTTTTTCGTCCTCTCCCCCCCGGGGAAAGAATTGAGGTGAGGGGGTGGCCGTGACCGGCTGAATGAGCGAGATGGTCTGGTACTCGCTGAAGGTCTGCACGACCCCTTGCGAAACGAGAAGGACGGAATAGATCAGCGCAAGAGGCAGCAGGATGTACAGCGTCGAGCGCGTGAGATCGAACCAGAAATTGCCGATGGTCTCCGCCGAATGCCTCTTGAATCCCCGGATCAGTGCGACGAGCACGGCCATACCGGCTGCCGCCGAGACGAAGTTCTGCACTCCAAGACCGGCCATCTGGGTCAGATAGCTCATCGTTGTTTCGCCGCCGTAGGACTGCCAGTTCGTGTTGGTTGTGAAGCTCACGGAAGTATTGAACGCAAGATCAGGCGAGACGCCGGCGAATCTTTGCGGATTGAGCGGCAGGAGCCCCTGAAGCCGCTGGAACAGGTAGAGTAGGAAGAACCCCGCCGCACTGAAGACGAGCACCACGCCGGCGTATTTCTTCCAGCTCATTTCCTCCTCCGGTTTGATGCCGCAGATCCGGTAGAAAAGGCGTTCGACCGGGCCGAGCACCCGGTCCAGGCCCGAAGGCTGACCTTCGTAGACCCGCGCCATATAGACACCCAGCGGTTTTGCGAGAAGCAGCAGAATGCCGAAATACAGGACGATCTGCAGGATGTCGTTGCCGGTCATGAGAACGCCTCCGGCTTGAGAAGCGCGATGAGGAGATAGACCAGCAAGGCCGCGGCGAGTATGCCGCCGATCCAGTAGAAGAGCTCCATTTCCTCCTCCTTACCCTACGCGCTCAATGAGTTCCATGAAGAGCCAACTTGCAACAAAGAGCGCAACGATGACGCCGATAAAAAGGATGTCCATGACGTTCCCCCTTGTCTGGTTGTATAAAAACACTTTCATGATTAAATTGCTGCTAAGAATGCCGAAAAACCATAAAGAAAGGGTTAAGAAGATTCGTGTCGGACGAAATATGCCGCGTTACGCTTTCCGGCGGACGAACCATTTCCGCCCCTCGTCCATGACGAGAAGGACCGGCGGGAACATGAGCAGGACTGCCCAGTCGCGTGCGGCAAGCACCGTCATTCCGAAGGTTCGGGCGAGGAATGGCGCGGAGGTGAGCAGACACATGATTGAGATCTCTACGGCGACACCCCACAGCACCAGGCGATTGGTCAGCAATCCGACGCGGAATACCGATTCCCGCTCGGTCCGGCAGGCGAAGACATTGCCGACCTGGCTTGCCACGATGCCGGCAAAACACATGGTGGCGGCGGTTATATAGACAATGCCCGAATCCGTCATCGTCATCCCCGGTCTCCACCCGCTCTGCCAGAACACGAAGAAGAACGCAGCCAGGGACAAGACCGCCTCGATCGGCCCCAGGAAACAGTATGCACGCAGCAGCAGCGGCAGATCCAGCATCCGTTTGTTCCTCGGCCGGGGCGGCCGGTCCATGGTACCCGGCTCGGGCGCCTCTGTCCCGAGGCCAAGAGCCGGCACAATATCCGTGCCGAGATCGACCGCGAGAATCTGCATCACCGTGAGCGGCAGCGGTATATTGAACAGCACGAAGGCGATGAAGGGTACGATCTCGGGGATGTTGCTCGCGAAGATATAGGTCACAAACTTCCTGATATTCGCGTACACGGCGCGGCCTTCCTCGACGGCAGCGACGATGGACGCGAAGTTGTCGTCCGTCAGCACCATGGCGGCGGACTCGCGCGCCACGTCCGAACCGCGCAAACCCATGGCAACACCGATGTCCGCCTTCTTGAGCGCCGGAGCATCGTTCACCCCGTCGCCGGTTACGGCAACGACCTCTCCCTGGTCCTTGAGGGCGGTCACGATCCGCATCTTGTGCTCCGGGGTCACGCGGGCGTAGAGCACCTCCCCCCGGAGAAGATCCTGCAGGCCGCTTTCGTCGAGCGCGGCAAGATCGTTCCCCGTCACGACACGCGGTTGTTCGGTCCTGACAAGGCCGATCTTGCGGGCAATGGCGAGGGCGGTCAGTCCATAGTCGCCGGTCACCATGATCGTTCGGATCCCCGCCCGATGGCAGAGCTCCAGGGCCTGCGGCACCTCGGGCCGCGGCGGGTCCATCATGCCGACGAGCCCCAGGAAGACGAGGTCCTGCTCGGTGTTCTCTACGGTATATTCGGCGGCGCGGTCCAACTGACGCGCCGCAAAGGCGATAACCCGGAGGCCCTCGCGGGACAGGGCGTCATTCTCCGCCAGGATGGCCGCGCGCAGGTCCTCGGTGAGCGGCAGGACATCGCTTCCCATCCGCACCCGGGTGCAGAGCCCGATCGTCTCCGCCGGCGCGCCTTTTACATGGGCCACGGGCGCGCCTTCGACGGCATTGATGCAGGTCATGCGCTTGCGCACCGATTCGAAGGGAAGGTGGCCGATCCGGGGCAGCGCCCTGTTGCGGCCGGGGATATCGATCCCCCCCTTGGCCGCAAGCACGAGCAGGGCGGCCTCCGTGGGATCGCCCAGGATCGACCAGGCCTCGCCGGAACGCCGGGGCGGCACGAGGCTGGAATTGTTGCAGAGCACGCAGACATCGAAGAGCTGATAGAGCCCGCGCTCCTTCATCTCGGCATGAGAAAGCGCCACGCCGTGATCGTATACATTCCCCGTGGGTTCGTACTTGGTCCCGCTTACATCAAGTTCCCTCCCCGCCGCCCAGACTTTGATCACCGACATTTCATTCGTCGTGAGCGTGCCGGTCTTGTCCGTGCAGATGACCGTGGTGCAGCCCAGGGTCTCGACGGAAGAGAGCCGCTTCACCAGCACGTTCCGTTTCACCATGCGCTGCACCGCCATGGCGAGGGACAGGGAAACCGTGGGGAGCAGCCCTTCCGGCACGTTGGCCACGATGATTCCGATGGCGAAAAGGAAGCCCGCGGCGAGGCTGAGCTTTCCCAGGGAGGTGCCGACGAAGAAGAAGAGCAGGCCCATCGCGACGGCCAGCACGGTCACGACCCGTGTCACCGACTCGATCTCGCGCTGCAGGGGGCTTGTTTCGTCTTTCAGCTCCTGGGTGAGCGAGGCGATCCGTCCGATCTCCGTGTGCATGCCCGTGGCGATGACCGCGGCCTTTCCCGTACCGGCCTGGACCGAAGTCCCTGCGAATACGAGGTTGGGCAGCTCGGTCCAGAGGAACTCCCTGCCGTCCGCCACGGCCTCGGCGGTCTTGTGGATCGGCTTCGATTCGCCGGTCAGGGCGGAATTGTCCACCCGCAGGCCTGCGGCCTCGATGATACGCGCATCAGCGGAGACCGCGTCCCCCTCCTCGAGCAGTATGATATCACCCGGAACGATATCCGTCGCGGGAAGCTCCCGCTGCCGTCCGTCGCGCAGGATCCTGGCTTTCCGGGGAAGCAGCCGTTTGAGCGCCTCCAGCGCCTTCTCGGCGCGGTATTCCTGCCAGAAGCTGAAGGCGGCATTGATGATGATGACGCAGAAGATGGCCCAGCCCAGTTCCTCCATGTCCGCGATGAATGCGAGGATGCCGCCGGCCCAGAGCAAAAGCGCCAGAAGATTGGTGAGGTTCTCCGTAAACCTGAGCAGGAGCGGCCGTCCTTTCGCCTCCTTCAACACGTTCGGTCCGAAACGGCCAAGCCGTGCGGCTGCGTCCCCTTCCTGCAACCCGCCGGGACCGCTGCCCAGCTCCCGGTATATCTCCTCGAGGGAAAGGGGAAAGAACGCTTCCCGTCCGCCTTTTTCGTGATGGAGAAGGAGGCTCAGCGCGGCCTCGGGACTCCGCGTCTTTCTGAGCTGATGATAGAGCCCCGCGTCTGAGAAGAGCGCAGCCGACTGCGACAGGATCTGGAGATGGAGTTCGGTCTTTTCCGCGGGAGTGAGGAAAAGGAAGAAGAGATGGATCGGACGGCCGTCGGGAGCGTTGAAATCGACGCCTGTTTTCGACAGAGCGAGCAGGGCAACAGGATGCGCCAGCCCTTCCACGCGCGCATGGGGGAAGGCCACGCCGCGGCCCATGGCCGTGCTGCCCGATGCTTCCCGTGCCAGCAGCGCCTCCGCGATCGCCTGGCGGTCCCCAATCCGCCCGGCCTTCTGCAGCAGACCGGCGATCTCCTCGATGGCGGCCTTTCGGTCGCGCGAGCGGAGGCCCATGGTAATGACCGCCCTATCGAGGAGATCGGAGAGCTTCATAGGGAGATTATAGCATCGGGAGCCTGCGGTCCCGCGCGCCCGACGCCCTATTGGATTTATGCTATCTTTAACGGCATGCGGGCCGGCGGCGCCGGCCGCCCGGCGCGGGGAGGTCCGGTGCTATGGAGTCGGTGTTCACCCATCTGCGGGGGATCAAGAGACTGCTTGCGATCTGCGGCATCCTCCTGCGGCAGTGCCTCGTGTTCGGCCCCTTCCGGTTCCTCTTCGGCCCCAGCGCGGAGACCCGCCGCTTCTTCGGGAGATACCTTTCCCTTGCAGGTCCGCGCCTCAGCCACGCCGAGATCGCCCGGGAAACGCTCCAGCGGCTCGGGCCGACCTACATCAAGTTCGGCCAGTTCCTGAGCATCCGGCCGGACCTGGTCCCGCCGGAATTCTGCGAGGAGTTCAAGAAGCTGCAGGACCGCGTGCCGCCCTTTTCCTTCGCGCTGGTCCAGCGGGAGATCCGGCAGGAGCTGAAGCGGGAACTCTCCGAAGTGTTCAGCGAATTCGACGAGACGCCCATGGCCGCTGCCTCGGTGGCGCAGGTCCACCGGGCGCGCCTCCTGACCGGAGAGGAGGTCGCCGTCAAGGTCCAGCGTCCCGGCATCCGTGACGCCATGGTCGCCGACCTCTTCATCATGCTGCGCATCGCGCACCTCATCGAACGTTTCGTCCCTTCGCTCCGGAAGAACACGCCGGTCATGCTGGTCAAGGAATTTACGCGGTGGACGGACCGCGAACTGTATTTCCGGCAGGAGGGAAAGAACGCCCTTCACTTCGCCTACAACTTCCGGGACTATCCCGGCGTGCGGATCCCGAAGGTGTACCGTGAGTTCACGACCCGGAAGGTCCTGGTCATGGAGCATCTTTCCGGAGTGAACGTGTTCCATGCCGCGCAGCGGGACGTCGACCGCCCCGCCGTTGCCCGCCGCATCGCAGACTCGATGCTGAAGCAGATATTCATCGACGGGTTCTTCCACGGCGATCCGCACGGCGGGAACATCCTGCTCCTGGACCGGGACACGATCGCCTATCTCGATTTCGGCATCGTGGGCTACCTTCCCGGGGACCTGCGGTCCTGCATCTTCGACATCCTGTACGGCATATCGGGGCGGGATGTCCCGAGGGTCGTCGCTTCCTTCCTGGAGCTCTGCAGCGTGCGGGAGGAGGACGTGGACATCGCGGCATACCGCCGCGAGATGAACGAGATCGTGTCGGAGCTGCCCGTCTACGAAGTGGCCGGCGTGCCATTCACCCAGATGCTGGAGCGGATCCTGCGGACGAGCCTGACCTGCGGGCTCCCGATCCCCCATGACTTCGTGCTGGTCACGAAAGCCCTGGCCACCTTCGAGGGAACCTGCCTGTCCCTCGACCCGGAGGTAAATATCGTGGACCACCTGCGCACCTTCGTGCGCAAGTGTGCGGAGCCGGGGATCACCGTTGAGGAGCTTCAGCAGCGGCTGAAGGCCGCGCCTTACGAGGTGAAGAAGCTCAGCAGGATGATTCTGCAGAGCGGCGCCAGAGCCATGAAGTTCTTCGACAACCCGGCCGTGCGCATCGAAAGCTCGGGAGGGGGAACATCCGTCGACGGGGATGCAACGGGGGCGAACATCGCCTACGGATTCATCATCGCGTCGCTCATTCTCTTCGCCGGCCTCGTGAGCGATGGAAGCGATCTCGAACGATGGTTCCGGTCCTTTCTGCCGCTTCCGGCATGGCCGGTCCTGTCGCTGGCGAGCCTCGGCGGAGCGATCCTGCTCTTCCTCGGGTTGTTAGTCCGGAACCGCCGACGTCGGGATCCTTAGCCGTCGCCGTCCCCTCGCCCGTTCACTGCTCGAATACAAAAAAAGACCGGGACCTCCTTACGAAGGTCCCGGTCCCATACATCCGAAGGCTCAATAACCTCAGTTCGTTATTGCCTTGATCCGATTCTGCCTGATCTGCTGGAGCTCCGCATAGGCCTCGCGCAGCCGTTCGTCGGGAAGGTCAGTGAGATTGATGAAGTCGTCGTCCACGTCGTTCACCTTCCGCTCCGCCAGCTCTTCCAAATAGCCCAGGTGGTCCTTGATGAACCCCCGCTCCACGGCCATGTCGTAGATCTTCGTGCCCGGGAACGGCGTCAGGTACTTGATGGAGCTCGGGATCACCTCGTTCCGCCTGCAGAAGTCCATCATCTTCCGGAGCGATTCCTCGCTCTCGCCGGGGAGTCCCACCATGAGGTTTGCCATCACTTTGATCCCCGCCTGCATGGTCTCGCGGACCGCGTACTCGACTTCCTCCACCTTCGTCATCTTGTTGGCCAGGTTCAGAACCGTCTGGTCCAGGGACTCCACGCCGTACCAGATGTCGCGGCAGCCGGAGGCATGCATGTACTTGAGCAGTTCGGGCTTGATCCGCTCCACGCGCGTCGAGCAGGACCAGGTGATGTTGTGACTCTTCAGCACGTCGCAAATCTCGTAGGTCCGGTCCAGGTTGGACGTGAAGGTGAGGTCGTTCACGAAGAAATAACGTATCCTGTGCTTCCCGACCAGCTCCGACACTTCCTCGCCGAAGCGCTTCGGGCTCTTGTAAGTGAGCTTCCGCATGTTCAGGAAGCAGAAGGTGCAACGGCCGTAGCAGCCGCGGCTGGTCGTCAAGCCCAGTTCGGGAACCTTCGGGTCCTTTTGAACGGAAGGATAGAGCGAGAGGTCCGGGACCGGAAGCACGTCGAGATCGTTGATCTGTTCGCGCCGCGCCGTCATCCGGATATCGGCGCCTTCGCGGATGCCGAGTCCGGCGATGGTGGCCGCGCCATCCTTGCCCCCTCCCTTCTCGAAATGGTCCAGGAGATCGAGGAGGGTTGCCTCGCCCTCGCCCAGCACCGCGTAGTCCGCCTGGAGCCCGCGAATGAGCGGCTCGGGGAGCGACGAGACCAAGGCACCCCCGATCACCGTCAAGATCTTCGGGTTCAGTTCCCGCACTCGCGCGAGGACCGCGCGGTTCACAGGATAGGAGTCGATGAAGGTCGGCATGGCGACAACGCCGCCGCGGCCTGCCGCGTCCTTGCAGACGTCATCGAACGATTCGCCGACACGCATGTCGCGAACCTTCGTGTCCCAGCCTGCGAGCTTCGCCACCGTGGCGACGGAGCTCACGCCTTCGATGGGCGTCTCCAGCAGGAACTCCCTGGTCGGCGTCGGCACCTGCGGCGACGTCGGCAGGATCACCGTGAAAGCCGGCCGCGAGCCCTTTTCGCGGGGATGCGCGGAAAGCTCGGCCAGCCTCGTCTCGTCCTTTGTTCTCTTCATACTTCCCCCTTTAGCAGTCTTGCATCAAAGCAGCCACCCGCTCCTGGAAGGCCTGGAACCCGGAGTCAGCGCCGAGCGACAGCAGCTGGTCGGGCTTCGTCGTTGTCAGGTCGATGTCCGCGGTGATGCGCCCCGGCGAACCCGAGAGAAGATAGGCCTTGTGTCCAACGTAGAATGCCTCCTCGAGATTATGCGTCACCAGGAATACGGTCTTGTTCATGTCGGCGGCGATGGTCTTGAGCTCGTCGATGATCGTGCAGCGCGTCATAAGATCAAGCGAGCTGAAGGGCTCGTCCAGGAGCAGCACGTCCGGCTCCGCGGCCAGGGCCCGCGCGATGCCGATCCTCTGCTGCATGCCGCCGGAGAGCTCGCGCGGGAACGCGTCGGCGTGGTCCTCGAGCTTCACTCGGCGAAGATACTCCAGGGCATGACCGCGCCGGAGGTTCCTCGCGACGCCGCGGGACTTGAGCACGAACTCGATGTTCTGGACCGCCGTCTTCCAGGGGAAGAGGAGATGGCCCTGGAAGATCATGACCCGCGTGCGAGAAGGTCCAGTCACTTCCCTGCCGCGCTCCAGCACCTTGCCGCTGCTCGGGCGCAGGAGCCCGGAGATGAGCGAAAGGAGCGTGGACTTGCCGCAGCCCGAGGGCCCCAGCACGGAGACGAACTCGCCTGCCATGGCGGAGAGCGAGATATCCTCGAGCACCCACTCGTCACCGAGCCCGTCCCGGCGGCGCGCCGGATACCGGAAGAACACGTTGTCGAGCGCGATCATTGGTTCCCCCAGTGGACCCAGCGGTCCCGCGCCATGACGATGACCGTGTCCACGAGAAATCCGATCAGGCCGATGGCAAGCATCCCGACCAGGACCCGGTCGGTCCGGAGCATGTCCTGGCTCGTATAGATGAGGTATCCAAGTCCGGAGCGCGTCGCGATCATCTCTGCGGCCACGACCGCCATCCAGGCGAACCCGAAACCGGTCCGGATGCCGGAGATGATCATGGGCAGCGCCGACGGCAGTACAATGTCGGTGAGGATGGAGGCTTTGCTCGCCTGGAAGCAGTGGGCCACGGCCATATGCTGGCGCGACACGCCTTCCACACCGGAGAAGGTGTTCGTCAGGATGGGGAAGAAGGAAGCCACCATGGTAAGGAAGTAGGACGGACCGTTTCCGATGCCGAACCAGACAATGGCCAGCGGGATCCAGGCGATGGGCGGTATGGGCCGGAGGAACTTGAGCAGGGGGTCGGCCAGGACGCGCGCTCGCGGGCTTGTGCCCAAAAGAATCCCGAGCGGCACCGCCGTGACGAGTGCTATCAGGAACCCGATACCCACGCGCTGGAGACTCGACGCCATGTCGCGGACAAGCTCCCCGCTCACCAGCGACTGGCCGAGCGCACGGAAAACCGACTCCGGCGGCGGCAGGATGAAGGCGTTCAGCCTCCCGGTCCCCGACAGCACTGCCCAGGCCAGGAGCAGGACTCCGAAAGGCAGGAGGAAATAGAGGATGCGGCGCGCAGAGCTCATAAGGGGTTCTTGATCGATCCCTCCACCGCAGGCGCCTTCGAGATCACCTTGTTCTCGAAGAGGAACGTCCCTGTTGCGTTCATTTTGCCGATGAAGGCCGGGCTGATCCGGATGTCGATCTGGTCGAGCTTTGTCTTGTCATAGTTCCGGTTGGCCCGCGAGACGCGGTCGATCAATTTCAAGTCGATCTTTGCGGTCTCGCTGTACCAGCGGTTCACCTCGTCCTTGTGGGTAACGAAATGGAGCACCGACTCACGGAAGGCCTTCTGGAACCGTTCGAGTGCCCCGGGGTTCGCGTCCACGAACTTCCGCGACGCGATGGCGATAAGCTCGAGCGGTTCCTCCCGGAGCACACGTACGGTGCCACGGGTCAGGCAATCCGTCATGTGCGGATCCCAGAGGATGGCTGCGTCGATCTTGCCGGACTCGAGGGCCGGGACCATGGCGCCGATGTTTGGCATGCCGATGATCTTGACGTCGGGAACGCCGGCGGTCCAATCCATGGCCGGACGGTGGAGCGACGTGCCGAACATGGTGGCAAGCGTTTTGCCGCGGAGCTGCTCGACGGAGGTGATCCCCGAATCGGCCTTGACGGCCAGGCCCATGTTGCCGCCCGCGCCGAGCGACGCCACGCCAACGGCGTCGAATCCCTCGGCCAGGAGCACCACGAAGTTCGCCTCGCTCGTCATGATGACGTCCACCTTGTCACTCACGAGCGCCAGCTTCATGTCCCGGCCGTTCGACATGGCGAAGAGCTCGGGGCTGAAGCCGTTCTTCTTCAGAATATCGGTCCGCTCCATGGTGAGCCCCACCTGGGCGCTGATGATCGTGCCCGAGGGCGGATAGGCGATCCGGACCTTCGTCGGCCTGTCCGCGGCCTGCGCAGGCGCTGAGCTCCACACAAGCATGGAGATGACCAGTGCAATGCTCGAGAAGATCTTCAATGGGCTGCTCCTTCGATATTGGGGTTGTGTTTCTTTGCTGACTGTCGCGCTCTTCTTCGCGACCTTTGCGCCTTCGCGGTTCCCCTGTTCCGGTTTCGGCCTGTCCCTCAGGTTACGTCCCTTCGCACCTGAAACTTCTCCGCCCTCTCCAGGAACACATTGTCGCCGTTCCGGTAGTCGTAGGGCCGGACCTCGATCCGGTGATTCACCCTGCGGTAGACGTCCCGAAGCTCGTCCTTGGAGAGATGCTTCGTGAACTTCACGAACCCGGGATGCTCGATGTCCTCTTCGATGGACTGCTCCTCGGAGAGCCACTCAAGGTGCTTCACCTCGTCGGTGATGACGCCGTTCGTGAGGCACTGCTTGTAGAAGACCGTGCCCGGAAGCGCGGAGAGATATTTCACCCGCGTTACCTCCTTGAACTCGTCGCAAAAGGCGATAAGTTCGTCCATGCTCTTCTTGTCGTCGTCGGGCGCGCCCACGATGAAAAGGCCGCCGATCTTGACCCCGCACTTCCGGTGGAGGTTGATGGTGTCGATCATCGCGCTCTTGGCGATGCCCTTCCGGTAGCTCTCGAGAACGGAGGGAGATACCGACTCCATGCCGTAGAGCACGATGTCGAGCCCCTTCTCCTTCATGAGGAGAAGCGTCTCCTCATCGAGACCGGTGACCCGGCTGAAGGCGGTCCAACGGAACGAATGGCTCTGGAACACGCGGCCCATGAGCCGGTGCACATAGGCCCGGTCGGTCACGAAGGTGAGGTCGTTCCACCATGCAGCTCCGAAGCCGCAGGATCGGTAGTACTCGATCTCCCTAGCCACGCGCTCCACGGATTTCACGTTCCACTTCGGGAAGGTGCGGTAGCAGAAGGTGCAGCTGTTCGGGCAGCCGCGGGAATAGGAGAGATAGAGCTCGGGGATCTTCTTCCCGCGGAACCGTTCCCAGGCCGACAGGTCCTGGAAAGGGATAACGTCGAGATCCGCGAGCTGCGGCCGCGGAGGATTGGAGCGGATGACGCCGCTATCGTCCCGCCAGAAGAGGCCGAGGATGCGGTCCTTCGGCATGGCCCATTCGTTCTTCGTGAGACTGTCCAGAAGTTCGGTGAAGGTAAGTTCCCCCTCCCCTGCGACCACGAAATCCGCCTTCGTCGCTTCCAGCAGCAACTTCGGCACAGCCGTGGCGAGCGGACCGCCGAGCACCACGGGCCGGGCCGGCTGCTCCGCTTTCAGGATGTCGACGATGCTCCGCACATACTTGAAGCTGTCGCCGTAGACCGGGATGCCGACGATATCGTATCCCTTCGCGAGGCCCGAAATCTTCGCGGGGTCGAACTCTTCCCGCTGGTCGAAGAGCCGGAAGGGATAGCCCAGGCCCTTGACGAGCGACGCGAGAATCGACGGCCCTTCGAAGGGCGCGGTGTGCACCCACTCCCAGCCGCGGGGGACCACGAAGACCGAGGGTGGCACGATGAGACAGACGGAAGTCTTGTGGACCGCTTTGGCCTCATGGGGAAGCGGGAGCGCCGCGACCCGCGCGATCGTTCGTTCGGAGCTCCGGAGAAGGTCTGTCATTGCCGCTTCCGGGCGGAGAAAACGACCCAGCTCCAGTTCTCGAAGATCTCGCCGCTGCGGACCTCCACCTGGTGGATGGATCGGTACGGCTCGGGCGCGTCGGCAACGAGCCCGCAGACCTCGGCTCGCTTCGCCTCGGAAAGCTCGGGGGCGGCCTCCATCCAGCGCGTGATGTTCTCGCGCACCGAGAGCCTGCGAACTCCTGCAATCTCGAATCCGGCCTGATTCAGTTCAGCGGTCAGATCGTTCTCCGTGTAGAAATGTTTCAGTTGGGCCTGCTTGGTGCGGTGGATTTTTTCAAGCCATGCGGCGTCGTCCGAGGAGTACGGCACGGTCTGGGAGAGCACGAAAACGCCGTCGTCCTTCAGGACCCTGCGCGCCTCGGACAGCACTCGTTGCCCGTCAACCAAAAGAAAGTAGGCCTGGCGGAGAACAATGATGTCGAAGGCCTGTTCCAGAAAGGGAAGATTGTCGGCAGAGCTGCGGATGCAGGGGAAGTAACGGTTCGCTTCTACTGCCATATCGCGGGTCAGGTCCACGCCAATGACGCTCCAACCTGCAGCGCGGAAATTCCTGCCCACCATACCGGTGCCGCAGCAGAGCTCGAGCACATTCCCCGGAGGGACCCGCTCGCAGACGTCCAGGTGGGCCTGAATCAGCGTAGAGTCTGAAATCCAGTGAGCAGACGTAGAATAGGTCTCCGCCCGCTTCGAAAATTGGTCAACAACGTCTTGCACGTTTCCGTTTCCCAAAAAATGGCAAATATCTGCAGACGGCAGGAATCGAGCATTACGCAGAAAAACCGTCTCTATGGAAAAGGCATAGCATAATAGAAGGGTAGCGTGCGCAATGTCAAGGGGAGTGTGGAGAGAAAGGGTTAGCTGCAGAGGGAAAATGTTACGAAAAGAAACGCTCGGATACAGAGAAAAAAAACGGGACCCTATAGCTGAGGTCCCGGTCGCATGCCCACCTGGTAAGGTGCTTGCCTTTAGATGTCGTAGTACAGGAAGAATTCGTAAGGATGGGGCCGCTGCCGGAGCGCGTCCACTTCCTTCGTGCGCTTGTAGTTGATCCACATCTCGATGGCGTCCTTCGTGAACACTCGCCCTTCATCAGGAAGTCGTGGTCCGTTTCGAGGTTGTCCGGCGCCTCTTCGAGCGAGCCCGGCAAGCCGGTTCCTCGGGGACCCCCGTATTGCCTCGGGAAAATCAGTTGATTAATTTATTAGCACATGCCTATTTTATAGTCACTCATTATCTAAAAAAATGGCATCATTCCATTCAGGGTTGGCTGCAGCAGATCGGTTTTTTCTTTTAAACAGTTGATATTACAATCGGTTAAATTTGTCTGCGACTTGCCATCTGCATTTTTGAAAATGGGCATATATATTGCTGTTATTTGAGGAGTCGTTTTTGAAGCCCTGTAATAAAGCTGATAGCGGCACCGAGCCGTACATAATATGAATGACAAGGAGCGAGAACAAAATGGAGATCTTCGGTAAGAACGTATTCAATCAGGATGTCATGAGAGAAAAACTGCCAAAGGCAGTTTACAAGAATCTGAAAAAGACCATTGATGAAGGTCTGCCGCTGGACCCGTCCATTGCCGATGTGGTTGCCACCGCCATGAAGGATTGGGCCATTGAGAGAGGCGCGACCCATTTCACCCATTGGTTCCAGCCGATGACCGGCGTCACCGCAGAAAAGCATGATTCGTTCATCACGCCGACCGAGAACGGTGTTTTGATGGAATTCTCCGGCAAGGAGCTGATCAAAGGCGAGCCGGATGCTTCCTCCTTCCCGAGCGGCGGTCTCCGGTCCACCTTCGAAGCACGGGGCTATACCGCCTGGGACTGCACCTCTCCCGCATTCCTCCGGGAAGAAGCGAACGTCATCACCCTCTGCATCCCCACCGCCTTCTGCTCCTATACCGGCGAGGCCCTGGACAAGAAGACCCCTCTGCTTCGTTCCATGGAGGCCCTTTCGACCCAGGCGACGAGGGTCCTCAGGCTTTTCGGGAACACGACCGCCACACGGGTGACATCGACCGTAGGCCCTGAGCAGGAATATTTCCTGATCGACAAGTCCTATTTCCTCGACCGGCTCGATCTGCTTTTGGCCGGCAGGACGCTCTTCGGCGCCATGCCCCCCAAGGGGCAGGAAATGGAAGACCACTATTTCGGCAGCATCAAGGAGCGGGTCATTTCCTACATGAAGGAAGTGAATACCGAGCTGTGGAAGCTTGGCGTGACCGCCAAGACCCAGCACAACGAGGTTGCCCCCGGACAGTTCGAGCTCGCCCCGATCTTCGAAACGACCAACATTGCGACGGACCACAACCAGATGGTCATGGATGTGCTGAAGCGCATTGCCATCAGGCACGATATGGTCTGCCTGATCCATGAAAAACCGTTCGCCGGCGTGAACGGCTCGGGCAAGCACAACAATTGGTCCATGAGCTCCAACGACGGACAGAACCTGCTCGATCCGGGTCACACCCCGCACGATAACATGCAGTTCCTGACCTTCCTGATGGCCGTCATCAAGGCTGTTGACGAGCATGCCGGACTTCTGCGCGCGTCCTGCGCAAATGCGGGCAACGACCACCGTCTTGGCGCGAACGAGGCGCCCCCGGCCATCATCTCCGTATTCCTTGGCGATCAGCTTGCCGACATCGTCGAACAGATCGAGAAAGGCGGGGCAAAATCCTCTTCCAAGAGCGGGGAAATGCAGATCGGCGTCACGACCCTCCCGGCGCTGCCGAAGGACACGACGGACCGGAACAGGACCTCGCCCTTTGCCTTTACGGGGAACAAGTTCGAATTCCGCATGGTCGGATCCTCCTTCTCCATCGCGGGCCCGAACGTCGTTATCAACACCATCATTGCAAATGCACTCAAGGAATTCGCAGACAAGCTGGAAAAGTCGAAGGATTTCACCGGCGACCTGCAGAAGCTGCTCCAGGAGACCGCCAAGAAGCACAAACGCATCATCTTCAACGGCAACAACTATTCCGATGCATGGGTCAAGGAAGCCGAGAAGCGCGGCCTGAAGAACATCCCGAATACCCCTGAAGCGCTCAAGGAGCTGGTGAGCAAGGCATCGGAAGAGCTGTTCGTAACCAATAAGGTCTTCACGAAAAAGGAACTGCATTCCCGCTACGACATCATGGTGGAACAGTATAACAAGACGCTCAATATCGAAGCCCGGACCATGATCGACATGGCCAAGCACAAGATCATTCCTGCAGCCGCTTCCTTTGCAGCGGAAGTCGCCTCGTCTCTTTCAGCGGTTGCCGCCGTATCCGACAAGATCGACGTGTCGGCCCAGAAGGAATTGCTCGAGAACGTCTCCACGTTGCTGTCCTCGATGAACAAGAACGTCAAGGCGCTCGAGACGACCCTCGATGCCACGCTGAAGATATCCGACGTCGCTGAGCAGGCCGCGGCGTTCCGGAAGAACGTATTCGCCCAGATGCTCGTACTGAGAGCGGACGGCGATGCGCTGGAAAAGATCGTTTCCGCGGATCAGTGGCCCCTGCCGACCTATGCGGAAATGCTCTTCATCCTCTAGAAACAAGCTGCAACCAGATAGGAACACAAAAGGGAGTCCTGAAACCAGGGCTCCCTTTTTTGGCTCTTGATCGAATTACGCATCACCAGTGTCATGAGAAGGGTCGTGAGTGTCTTCACGAAGCAATTCTCCTCCATCAGAATAAAGCGGGGCCAGCGTCTGGCCCGGATCGAGTTGTTCTTAAAGAATCCTGCCCTCATGTGCAGAGAGACATCCCCCCTCTTGAAATAGCTCTTGTTATTGTAACGCTATGTGTTACAATGTTCTTCATGATCGTGAGCTTCGGCGACAAGGAAACCGAAAGGTTATTTATCACGGGAAAGAGCAAGCGCATTCCTTCAACGATCATCAGCGTAGCTGTGCGAAAGCTTGATTATTTGAACAGAGCGAAGACCCTGCAAGACCTTGAGGCCCCGCCTGGCAATCGTTTGGAAGCGATGAAAGGCAGCTTCAAAGGGAAGCATAGTATCCGAATCAACGATCAGTTCCGGATCGTTTTCAAGTTCACCAGCGGCGAAGCATCTGAAGTTGAAGTGATTGACTATCATTAAGGAGATTATCACGATGTTTCAAGTAGAGAGACCCCCGACGCATCCCGGCGTAATATTGAAAGAAGATTTCCTGTCGCCTCTCGGGATCACGCAAACCGAGCTTGCGAAGGCGCTCAAAACTTCCTTTCGGACCATCAACGAAATTCTGAACGAGAAACGGAGCGTAAGCCCGGACATGGCCCTTCGTCTATCCCGTTATTTCGGAACCACGCCGGATGTCTGGCTCGGCCTCCAGGCCGACTACGATCTGTACTGGGCAATGGTTAAGTCAAAAAAGACGATAGACGGGATTAAACCGCTGCAGGGGAAACAGGCGGCATAGAATAATCCATTTCAGTCACTACGTCCCGGAGATTTCTTCCCGGAGATTTCTGCGAAGCTCCAGGCGACCAGCTGGGATAACGAGCTTATTCGATCGCTGTGGACCGCGCTTTCGAGAAGGGATACTTGCTGATTGAGGACGACTACACAATTCGCATTGACTGGAACAGGGTCGGGGATGACCATACGCTACAAAGTGAGCTCAAACTATATGAAGGGCGGACGCTAAATGTACCTGCAGCAGGAAGACCGAAGATAGAGTACCTTCAGCGCCGCCGCGCCATGATTGTTCCGAACACTTCAACCTCATAACCTTTGAGCCCTCGTTAAAGCAAGATATTGGTACTACGAGCTACGATTGCGACAAAAAAACCGGGATCCCATTGCTGAGGTCCCGGTTGCACGCCCACCTGGTAAGGTGCTTGCCTTTAGATGTCGTAGTACAGGAAAAATTCGTAGGGATGGGGCCGCAGCCGGAGTGCGTCCACTT
>JAKAHZ010000002.1 GCA_021814615.1 Nitrospirota bacterium
GGTCAGCGGGTACCGGCTCTCCGGCGAACTCCCCGAGGGAAGCGGCGCTACTCTGCCGGACAATCTCATTCTCCGTTTGAATGAGCTCCGCGTCTCGGCAGGGCCGTCGGGATATCCCTCGGACTGGGCAGCCGACGTGGACCTCTACCGTGAGGGCAAGCGGATCGCCCAGGGCACGCTCGGCCCGAACCGGCCGCTCTTCTACGGGAATGTGGGCGTGTACCTCAAAAGCTTCGACTTCTCGCGCGGCCCCGTTGCCTTCCTCATGGTCAACAAGGATCCCGGCGCGATCTGGGCGCTCGTCGGAGGCATCCTCTTCTCCCTGGGATCGGTGGTGCTGCTCCTGCTCAAGTGGAAACAGGTATAACAGCTTGCAGGCTGGCCGGCTTGAAATATACGTTTCGCACAAAGACTCGATAAGCTCTTCACGCCTTGGCGCCTTCACGCCGAAAAACCGCTCCTCTGCTGTTCTTTGCCCGTGGTACAATGGGCCATGCCTGAACGCATCCTTGTCGCCATGAGTGGAGGGGTGGACAGCTCCCTCACTGCAGCCCTGCTCCGGGAACAGGGTTTCCTGGTCGAAGGCGTGACCATGAAACTCACCGCGGGCATCTGCTGCGACATCGCCTCGGCGCAGGCGGTCTGTTCTCATCTCCAGATCCCTCATCACGTCGTCGACATGCAGGAGGAATTCACCCGCGTCGTGATAAGGAACTTCGTGGACGAATACCGCTGCGGCCGCACTCCCAATCCCTGCATCGCCTGCAACGATCTCATCAAGTTCGAGCGTCTTCTTTCCTATGCGAACGAAAAGGGTTTTGCACGCCTCGCCACGGGCCATTATGCCCGCATCGAACAGGACGCTCGCTCGAAGTATCCGGCGTTGAAGAAAGGCGTCGATCCCGACAAGGACCAGAGCTATTTTCTCTACCGGCTCACGCGCAACCAGATGCACCACGTGCTCTTTCCAATGGGGGAATTACGCAAGACCGACGTGCGAAGGATGGCGGCGGAACGGGGCCTCCCCGCTGCCGAGCGGCCGGAAAGTCAGGATATCTGTTTTGTGCCGGAGAACGACTACCGGTCGTTCCTTGCGGAGCAGGCGCCGGAGACGGTGAGGGGCGGAGAGATGGTGCTTGCCGACGGGACCGTGGTGGGCAGGCATGAGGGCGTGGCCTTCTACACCGTCGGTCAGCGCCGCGGCCTGGGCGTGGCAGCGGAAAACCGCCTCTACGTGATCCGCATCGATCCCGAAAAGAACCGTGTGGTGCTCGGGAAAAAGGAGGATCTTGCCGTCACCGCCATGTCGGTCGGCGATTGCCGGTTTGCCGCCGGAGACGCCGTTGGTCCCTCTTTTACCGCCCAGGTGAAGGTCCGCTACCGCTCAACGCCAGCAGCCGCGACCGTTCGACGCACCTCGCCGACAATCGTGGCCGTCGATTTTTCCTCGCCCGTCGCCGGCGTCACTCCGGGCCAGGCCGCGGTGTTTTATGACGATGATACGGTAATCGGCGGAGGGATCATCGAGAACGCTCCTATGCAGGATGCCATGGCCCGCTGAACCGGTCAGCGTTGCCACCATCGGTCTCATCGCACCAGATCTTTTCTCAGGTATCCGCTGAACATCCCCAGGGCATAATAGACATATCGATCATGGTGGCGCTGAAGAAACCGCTCAGCCTCTTCCGGCCAGCCTGGAGGCAGGTTGAATTCCAGCCAGTCGAGCGAAAGGAAGGCGGGCGGTCTCGCCTCCAGTTCCCGGCGGAATAGGAGGGGTGAAAACCGCTCCTGCAAAAGGTCATCGGTTGCGAGCGCGTTGGCGAAGCTCGGCCTGTCATCCACACCGACGAAGGTCAGATCCCGGCGAAATAGCGGGTGACAGGGCCAGACAGCAACGACGGTCTCGTCCTTCGGCACGACCTGCAGGAGCTGCGCGTAGTCATAGAGATAGAAGGGGGCCGGAGCGGTCATGCCGACCCCGCCCAGCAGCTTTCTGCTCGCCTCTGTGCTTACCCGGCTGTTGAAGGTCGTTTCCCGGAAATCGCCCGCAGCTGTTCCGCATTGAAGGGCAAGGGCGGCCACGGCGCCCGCTGCCAGCACGATCCGCGCGGCCTGACGCATTGCCGGCCGCCGGATGGCGGCGAACAGATAAGGCGCAAAAAGAGCAAGTCCCAGAAGCACCGGCAGCAGATACTGCTCCAGGAAGCCTTTGACCAGAAATGATGAAGCTGCCGCCCCGGCCAGGATTCCCCACCCTCCCCCGGCTGCACGGTCCTTTTTCAGCAGAGCCTCCCTGACCCAGACAACCACCCCCAGCGCCGCGATGACTCCGAAAACAGGATTGGCAAGAAGGAACCCGCCCACCGCCGCACTGAGCGGCCCCAGCCCCCGGGCATCCTTGCCGAAATAACCGGTCAACGAAGAATAGCGATACTGAAGCACGTGGGTCTGCCGGATGTTGTCGATCAGGGAAATACCTTCGAAATGAAGCAATGCCGCGACCGCGAGCACCGTGACGCCTGCAGCAGCGAAGGATGCGACGACATGGGCTCGCAGCCGATCAAGCCCGAGGCCCCTTCCGATGATGTTTCCCGCCAAAGCACAAACGAGGATCAGGGCGTATTTGGGCATGATCATGACCGAAAGAACGCTGAGCGCCGTTGCCGCTCCCGTCGTCGTCGGCGCCGGCATCCCGAGAAGAAGAACGAGCGCGCCTATCGCCGAGACCGCTGCGAGATGGTCCACGCTGTACTCCACGAGATAGGAGGAGATTCCGGGCGCCACGATAACGAGCAGAAAGGGAATGAGCCCGGCTGCCCGGTCTCCGGCGACGCGGCGGCCATGAACGAAGAAGAGGAGGCCGATGAGGAGCGTCAGAACAAGGCTCAGACCGCGCAGGGCATAGACCACAAACGCAGAGTCGGGAAAAAGGCGCAGATAGGGCGCTTCCAGGATATAGCCGAGGCCCGGATAGAAACAGAAGAAATCCGTTCCCGGCCGCATGCCTTGTGCGGTCATCCAGAGATTGTGGATGCCTGTCGCCTCGTCGAAAAAAGGAACGTGCGTTACGAGCCGCACCAGGAGAACGATCGTGGTGATCGCAATCGCGATGAGCGTCAGGACCCTCACCGCCCGTTCGGCTGTTGTCGCTCCCCTTGCCGCACCATCCGGAACAGCATTCGGCTCTCGTTGGTCCATGGTCGGCATCAATCCGGACATGCCTCCCTCTTCACCTGCCGGCGAGACGCTTTTCTTGCCCGGATAAAGAGGGAACTCCCGAAGGGCAGGGAAATCCTGTCCAAGAGCCGGTTCTCCGCCTGAAGAATCCATCGCAAAACCGTGTTCAGCATGGGGGTGGGCATGGTCACGTCGGAATCCGGCGGGCGATCGCTCCTTCCCGGGAAAAACCGCCGGAGCAGCCGGAGTCCGGCGATAAGCGGAAAAAGCATGCTGACACGGTAGGTCGCGAACTCGACCGCGAAGCCGCATTCCCTGGCCTTCGCCAGGAGCTCCTTTTTTCGATACCGCCGCGCCGTATGCACGGCAACGTCGTGGCCGCTGCGCAGCCATTCGTACGCCGGCGCCTGGAGGATCAGCATGCCGCCGGGAGCCAGCGCATCGAAGAACCTGGCAAGAACCTGCCGGTCGTCGCGCACCCGGCGATGATACAGCACATCGATGCAGGTGATGACATCATAGGAACCGGGGGCAAGCCTGACCGTGTTCAGGTCCGCCTGCATCACCTTGCGCACGCCCCGTCTGGCGCAGAGGGCAAGCGCTTCTTCCGACACATCGCACCCCTGTGCTTCGCCGAACGGCGACAGCAGCTGCAGAAGCCCGCCGGTGCCGCAGCCTGCGTCGAAGATGCGGAGCGGCTTTCGCGGAGACCGGGAAAGCTGCCGCAGCACGAGATCGTGCGTCCCTGCGTACCACCAGTGCCCGTCTTCGCAGGCGTACATCCGTTCATATTCCCTGGGCTCCACGGCGTTCAGAGGCTCCGATAGTAGGACTGCACGGCTTCGATCACCCGCCCGGCTTCGTCGTCGGTGAGGCCGGGATAGATCGGGAGCGAAAGGATCTCGCGTGCAAGACGTTCGGTCCGGGGCAGGGATCCCTGACCGTAGCCCAGGAATCCGTAGCCGCTCATGCGATGGACCGGCACGGGATAGTTCACTTTTATCTCGATACCACGGTCCCGGAGGAAGGCCGCGAGACCGTCGCGATGCTGAGTTCTCACAGTATAGGCATAGAACACGTGCGTCCTGCCCGGGGCGACTGCGGGTATCGCGAGGTCCCCCATGCCGGCAAGCTCCCGCGAGTACCGACGGGCGATCTCCCGGCGCCGGGAGATCTTTTCGTCCAGCGATTGGAGCTGAAAATCCAGGAGCGCCGCCTGCAGCTCATCGAGCCGCGAATTATAACCCTCTTCCAGGGAATAATAAGCGCCCTGCATGCCGTAGAACCGCAGCCGCCTGACACGCGCCGCAAGATGCGCATCAGCGGTGACCACCATGCCCCCGTCGCCGAACCCGCCGAGCACCTTTGTGGGATAGAAGGAAAAAGCGCCCAGGTCGCCGAGGCTCCCCACCGGCACGCCGTCGACAAGCGCGCCTGCAGCCTGTGCGCAGTCCTCCACCACCCGCAGCCCCCGCCGCTTCGCGATCTCCCGGAGGGGCCCCATGTCGGCCGGCTGACCGAAGAGATGAACGGGCACGACGGCTTTCGCGGCAGGACCTATCGCGTCCTCGAGCCGCGCCACATCCATAAGGAACGAATCTTCCTCAACGTCCACGAAGACCGGCGTCGCTCCCGTTGCGCGAATGGCGGCGACGGTGGGGACCGCCGTGTTGGATACGGTGACCACCTCGTCGCCCGGCCCCACGCCGAGCGCCTTGAGCGAAAGGAAGAGCGCATCGGTGCCCGAATTGACCCCGATGCCGAAGGCGCTAAGGCACCGGGAGGAAAAGCGATTTTCAAACTTCTCGACCTCGGGGCCCAGGATCAGGCGGCCCGATGAAAGAACCCGGTCCACGATCCCCTGCAGGGCCGGCCGGTCCCGTTCGTATTCGTCGAGATAGCGCCAATAGGGTATGGGTGCGGTTTCCATGCCTTAATTCTCCAGGTGAACCGGGACCGAATCCCGCCAGAGGAGGTCCGCTGCCTGGGCCAGCCGGGCAGCGTCGTCCAGGAGATCGTCGAAGGGGGAGCCCTGCAGCAGCAGGCCCGCGGTATGCTCGATCATCAGCTGGAAATGATCTGCAGGGGGAATCGTGAGATCGAGCGTCTCCCGGCCTCTCGCGATCCTGACTCTGACGGGCTGGTCGGCGGGAGTCGTGAAGGCCCGATCGATCCTGATCGTCCCTTCGCTGCCGAGAAGTTCATACCAGCACTCATAGGGATGCTCGAAACCGATGGAGCAGAAAATCCCTTCGTGCACCGTCGTGATCCCGCAGGCCTGCAAGCCCACATTGAGATCGCCGCGCATGTCCGCACATCCCGCAAACCGCTCCGGAAATCCGCGCAGGTGAAAGAGCGCCGCGCTCATCGGATACCGGGCCTGGTCGTGAAACGATCCCCCGCCCTGCGCAGGTTCGGCTCGAAATCCGCCCCCGGAGAACGTGAACCGGAACGCAGCGCGCACCGCCCGAACTGCGCCGATCGCTCCGTTGTGCACAATCTCCTTGACGGCTGCGTGCGCCGGATGGTGCAGATACGCCAAGTTCTCGCGGAGCAGCCGCTTGTTCTTTCGGGCCGCGGCGATCATGCGTTCCACCGATGCAACGGTCAGACCGAGCGGCTTTTCGCAGATCACGTGCTTACCCCGTTCCAGCGCTCTGATGACCCACGCTTCATGGAGATGATTCGGCACGGATATATACACAAGATCGACGTTCCCTGCCGCTAGCAACTCGTCGTATTCCAATGCATCATAGGGGACCCCTGCCAGGAAACCCTGCACCCTGCTCCGGCTTCTACTGGCAATCGCGGCAAGATGCGCATTCCCGGCGCGGACCAACGCAGGAAGGAAGCGCCGCCGTGCGATATCCGAGCAGCCGAGCACGCCGATGTTGATGCGTCCGCTCGTCATCGTCGATATCTGCTCACAGCAGGCAGGCAAGGATACTCCGGCAGCAGGAGTTGACCTGTTCTCCGCAGTGCAGAAAGTACCGGAGTTCGTTGGCGGTCATCCACCGGAAATCGGGAGGAAGGTCGAGCTCATACCGCTCGGGCAGCCGCAGGATGCGGTGCACCTGTTGCTCCCGGTAGAACCGCGCTCCCTCCTCGGACTGCCGGCTCTCGCGGATCAGCGGAAAGACGCCGGGGGAACTGAATTCGTCGAAGAGAAACGGCTTCTTGAGCTGCGGGCTGTCCGCATAGTTCTCCTGCGTGAACTGCACGGTCGGCGCAAGCTGCACCGCCTGCCGGTTGCCCACCTCCGCTTTCGCCTGCACCAGGAACGACGCGACTCCCTGCTCTTCCTTCACCAGCATGCCGATGATCCCCGTACCGGCATTGTTCAGGATCGGCTGGCTCCACGACGCAACCTCCCGCGCCGGCGAAGAAACGCGGATGCCGATGATGGTGAAGAACCTTCCTTCCCTGTGCACGATCCGGCCCTGCGCGTCGCGTCGCCAGTCGGCAAGGCTGTTCAATCCCACCCGCTCCTGGAGCATATGGTTGCGCGCCTTTACGTCGTCAAGCCACTGCACGGCTTCGGCGATCGAACGCAGGAATGCCGGCTCGTCGCAATGGCCGAGAAGCCATTGCACAGCGGCATCGGCGGCCCGGCAGGCGACCAGGCTGCCGCGGCCCTCGGGGGGCGATAGGATATCCGCAGCTGTTCTCATCATCCTTTCCTCAGAGCAGGCAGGAGAGAACGCTCCGGGCGCAGGCGTTCACCAGATTGTCCTCGCCGAGCAGCCTGC
Organism: Nitrospirota bacterium; assembly: GCA_021814615.1. Lineage (GTDB taxonomy): Bacteria > Nitrospirota > UBA9217 > UBA9217 > UBA9217 > JAKAHZ01. Next base: position 6,927 of record JAKAHZ010000002.1, read on the forward strand.
CGATCTGCCGGAGCGTCAGCCAGATGAATCCTTCGGGCAACGCACCCACGTCATGGTCGTCCACCAGCACGACCATGTTACGGTTCGACTTGAAGAGGAAACGTCCTCCGTCCTCGGTCTGCAGTTTAGCGAACAGGATTCGCTCTTTCGGCGGATCGAGAAACAGCTCGACGAAGAGCGGCGCGGCCCCGCCGTGAACCAGCGTATAGTTGCTGTACGTGGCCTGCACGGTCGGCGAAAGCTGGACGCCGTGCAAATTGCCGGGCTCTTCCTTCGCCTGCAAGCAGAAATGCAGGATGCCGTCGATCTTTCTTGCCGCGATCCCGAGGATCCCGATCTCGGGTTGATCGATGATCGGCTGGTCCCAGGTCAGCTCACCGGCCGGAGACCGGTGCCGTACCCTCACGCCCCTGATGGTGAAGAACCTGCCGGTTTCGTGCCCGATGTTTCCCGTGTCCCCTTCGATGCGCCATCGCTCAAGCCTGTTGACGGAAACCTCGTCAATGCGCAGTTGCGAGCGGGAGCGCTGCGCTGCGATCCAGTGCCGGACGAAAACATCGTCATGACAGGACCACACGACCATGCGGGAAACGGCAAGGTCGACAAGCGTGTCCACGGTGAATCCGAAATCGGGAATCGCCCGGCCGCGGCACTGCTCGGCCAGATGCCGTGCAAGACGCGACCGGAGGTCCTCAACTTGTTCGGTTCTGGTCTTTTCGTGCATTGCTTCCCCGGAAATCCTGGAGGTACGCAATCTGGTCGTCGTTCGCCGGTCTCGGCATGAGCCGTTCGCGCACCACAAACTGCGGCTCCTTGGCAAGCGACTGATAGATCCTGCCGATATATTCACCGACGATGCTCATCGCCATCAGCACGAGGCCTCGAAAGACCAGATTGGCCGACATGAGCGTCTCGTAATTCGAGAGCGCCATCGGAAGCCCCGTCTGATCGAAGGCCTTGATCCCGCCGTACACGAGGCCAAAGAGCGTTACGCAGAATCCGACCAGGCCGATGATCCGAAGCGGCACCAGGGAAAAGCTGAATATCATGTTCCCCCAGAGGGTGAAGAGCTTTCGCAGGGTGTAGCCCGATTCGCTGGCAGCTCGTTTTCCGTGTTCGAGCTGAATAACGCCGATGTTCTGCGTTGACCGCAGGACGATCGCGTCCAGATAGGGAGTGGGGCCGGTATAGCCGACGATCTCCCGGACGAGGAACCGGTTCAGGATCTTGAAGCTCGACAGGTAGAGCCCCACGGGCTTCTTGAGCACGATGTCCGCCATCCGGTTGTGCAGCCTGCTCCCGAGATTGCGGAAGAAACCGTCATTCTTGACGGCATAGGACGCGTATACCACGTCATAGCCCTTGCCCATCTCCCGGACAAGCCTGGCAACTTCCCCGGGCGGATTCTGAAAATCGTCGTCCATGATCACGCAGAAGTCTCCGGTAGCGTGGTGCAGGCCGGCCATGACGGCGTTGTGCTCGCCGAAGTTTCTCGCCAGTTTAATATAGGCAATGCGGTCCGGGTGTTCGGCATGAAGCCTCCGGCAGACCGCGTCGGAATCGTCGCGGCTGCCGTCATTGACGAGAATGATATCGAGGCGATAGGCGCCGGCGTAGAGCCCCATAAGCGCCTGGCACAGGGGCCCGATCGTCCTTTCCGAATTGTAGACAGGGATTACGATCGAAAGCGATTGCATAAGGCAGTTGCGCTCCTTTCTCGTTCCCGGGCCGCATAAACGTTCCGCGTTGCATGCTGACGGCACTCCGGCCACACGTGCGGGAGGTCGTCGGACAGCGCGGCGCGGAGACCCTTCGGGTCCGCTTGTCATTGCAGCCGGGGGAAATACTGAACTGCTACGAGAGAGGATGGGGAGGCGACAGTCCTGCGTGAAGGGAGCTGAATCCGTCGGACTCGTGGTGCTTGAGATCCAGCGGCGCATCGGTGATATAAGAAGCAGGGACCGCGGTTTCTGCAAGAGCCGGAAACGTTCGGACAACGGAAACGGGCGGCGTCACTGCCAGTTGTTCACGCAAAACCGCCCGTTTCTTCTTGATGAGAAAATGCTCGGGATCCGGAGCAGCGACCGCGGAGGGCGAGGCAGCATTGTCACCGTCATCCTCCTGCAGCTCGGACAAGAGTACGTCGACCCAGACGATGCCCACCGTGTAGTGAGAAAGATGCTCTCGTTGATTGTGGAGGCGGTCGGTACAGCCGACCGTAGCGGACGCGTAGATCGGGGAAAGAGCATAGATTCCGTAGATAAACAGAAGAAGAATGCGTATGGCCAACGGCGCGCGAAGCATGGGGTATTTTACTGTGGGTTTGCTCCTTTGGCAAGCCCTTTCCCGTCACGGCTCGCATCGTGCACCAGGCGTCTGCGGTCGCTGTCTTCCGTATCTAACTATGCATTCTCCTTTTTCACGATGATTCATCAGGAATGGGCTTGTCTTTTAAGCATATCCTACAGCCCTGTTGGATGATTCGCTACAAACGCCCAAGGACACGATTTATCCTCAAAAAGCAGATGCTGTTGTTTTTTTGAATGAAATCCCAGCCGGGAAGTTCTGGCACGGCTTATGCTATTTACTGGGACAAAGGCGATCGAATCCCTGTAACGGCACACCGGCCCCCCGGCCGGCATCGGTCAGGATGCAAAACCTCTGGGCTGCGAAAGGAGATGAAATGCTTTTCAGCCCCTGCCGATCGTCCCGACAGGTCGTAGAATAATACATTCCCGAAAGGAAAGGTGACTGCAATGAAACACGTTCTCTCTCTAATAGGCGTTTTGGCTATGACATTGACTGCAGGAATCGTTTATGCTGACGACGATGCCCTCATGATGACTGATCATCGTCCTGTACCGGCTGTTGCTGCCGAAGGATTCACCTCCGTAATTCCCGCTGACGTGACCGCCCAGGCGAGTGATGAGCTCCCGATCATCGGGTTCGCTACCCCGGATATCGGCACCGTGCTCTACCAGGATGAGTTCGTCGTCGAGACGGCTGGCTCCGCTGCAGGCGGCGTTCGGAAAACGTCCACTGACACGCGGAACGCCCGGAATGTGGAAATCTGGGACAATCTTCTCGGACAGCCCGGCGGCTCCGACCTGCCGTAACGGCGGATCGTCGAGGAATCGCAACTTGAACGTAGCGGAGGATCCCGTTCTTTAGACGGGAGCCTTCGCTGCGTTCAGGCCTCTCCTCACCGGGGGCGGCAACGACGCCCTGCACCCGATAGGTGCCACCGATTCGTCGCCGGGATAACACGCGAGCGTAAAGAGAACAGGCCGTCCGGTTGATCAGGACGGTCTCTTTTTTTCCGAAAAATCTCCGTACCCGCGCAGCTGGCCGCGTGGCGGACCGTACGTCTTCTTCATTTGTTGTCCTCATCCACCGCCTTCTTGACCATCTCCAGGATGCCGGGAATTGCCGCGGTGACCCGGTTCCAGTTCGGGATGAGCGGCGTGCCCATGGGGCTCTCCATGAATATGGCTGAAGCCTGGACCATGGCGCGCGTGAAGGCCTCCACGGCCTTGGCCTCCTCGTGGCGGTCGAAGACGAGGCCGTTGATCGCCGCGTCTGCCTCGTACTTGAGCAGCGTGTCCTCGGCGTTGCGAAGATAGGCGACGGACAGGGACTTGAAGAACCCGTCGGAGAAGATCACGCCCTCCGAAGCAAGGGTACGGAAGATGGATTTGCAGATATCGATGGTCATCTTCATCAGGCCCTGTTCGGGATCCTCCGCAGAGAGCGCCTGGTGCTTGTGCTCGTAGGTCGCCGCGATGTCCACCTGACAGACCCGGCGGGGCGAGTAGTTCCGGTATACCTCGGCCAGGGACCCCACCTCGAGCCCCCAGTCCCAGGGGATGCGGTTCACGCGCGCCAGATCGGTGATCATGGCGAACTCGCCCGAAAGCGGGTACCGGAAGCTGTCCAGAAACGCCAGGAACCGGTGCGGCCCGACGAGATGCTGGAGCGACCGGACCAGCGGCGTTACCAGGAGCCGCGTGACCCTGCCGTGCATCTTGTTCGTCACCCTGCTGTAGAATCCCTTGCAGAAGACGTAATCCAGGTTCGGATGCGCGACGGGGTAGCAGAGACGCGCGAGCATCTCGCGATTGTAGTTCACGATGTCGCAATCATGGAGCGCGATCATGTCCGACTGCCCCCGCGCCAACACATACCCGTAGGCAAGCCACGCGGACCGTCCCTTGCCGCGCTGTCCCGCGTCCAGCCCGTTCCTGGCCAGGGTCTCGTAGATCTCCACGATCCGCTTGCCGTCGTTATGGATGACCTTGACCTCCGTCCGGATCGGCGACAGAAACTGCCGCGCGCGGTCAAACTCTTTCGGCGAAGCCTTGTCCAGGACAAGAACGACCTCGCGGAGATAATCCACCTTGGACAGCTCCTGCACGATGCCCGGCATGGCAGGCCCTTCGAATTCCGAATAGAGCGCGGGCAGCACCAGCGCCATCGGCCGAACGCGGCTGAATTCCCGGAGCTCCGCTTCGAGCCGTTCCAGCGATTGTTTCCCGATTTGATGCAACGTCGTGATGATCCCCGTCTGGTAGAAGTCGGACATGGCCGTCCTCGAAACCCTTTCTGCCGCAAAGTCTCAAAGACGCAAAGAACATTTCGCCAAAAGCCAAAGCATTGGATGTTGCTGTCCTTCGCGTATCAGCGCCTTCGAGCCGGATGGCATCCGGCCTCTCTTTGAGCCTTCGCGCCTTCGCGGCGAAGATGTCTTCATTCTAGAACCTATCTCATAATAGACTTGCAATAATAGTTCGTCATGCCCGCGGAAGCGGGCATCCAGGAAACGTCAGAAAACCCCTGGATTCCCGTTTTCACGGGAATGACCATCAAACAAACAAAGCATCAGGATTTGATTTTGAGATAGGTTCTAGACATGTTCGATGTCCTGCTGCTCTTCCTTCCCTGCTTCCCGCCGCGTCTCGCGCTCGATGATCCGCTTTGCCGCGTCGATGCCGCCGACGCCGAAGGCAATGGCCAGGGCGGCCACGATGCCGCCGAAGATGATCGAAAACGCCGCCAGCACGATGCCCGGCGCAACCCTGAGCTCCTCCAGGACCATGGCGAGAATCAGAACCGTCAGGAGCAGCCGGATCGACTCGGCCAGGAGCTTTGCCGCGCGGAATCCGCTGTTCACCGCCGTGATCAGGACGGCCCTGCTCAGGAAACCGGTGAACACGTACCCGACGACCAGGATGATCGACGCGGAAAGGGCGCGCGGCAGATACTGAAGGAACTGGGCGATCAGCTGATCGATCGCCGGGACCTTGAGTGCGCTCATGCCGGCGGTCAGGGTGCCGATGATCAGAAGCCAGAAGACGACCGCGGCGAGCGCCAGGGAGGGCTTTGCCCACAAGTCCCCCTTCCGCAGCATCGACGTCACGCCGATCCGGTCGGCCCAGCTGTCGAAATCAATGGCCTTCAGAAACCGGATGAGCAGCGCGCGGGAGATCCGCGCCGCGATGATCCCCAGGATCAGGATGACCAGCATGGCAAGCAGATTCGGCAAAAAGGCCGCGAATTTGCCGAACAGCTCGTTCAACGGTTCGACGATGAGATTCAGAAAGTCCTTCATAGGCACCTCCCAGGTTCATTGCCAACGGGCGATCAGATAGTCCTTTGCCCGTTCAAACTCGCTGCAGAGTTTTTCGATCAACGCCTCCGCGTCCTCCTGCCCGAGACTCTCCGCCTCCAGGATGAACGACGCGGTCTTGCCCAGGTAGAGCGGCGTGAGCGATTTAAGGAGATGCTCGGCGGACAGCTGTTTTCGATGGTACGCGATGGCGTAGTCGTAGATGATGCGGGTCCAGAGCGACGGGGGAAAACGGAATTCCCGGTCCGGCAGCTCCGCGAGCCGCGTCACTTCAATCAAATCGCCCTTGCCGAGCACGTCCGACCAGATCTCCGTCAGGTTCCGCACTCCTTCGCGGAACACGCCGGTCATGCGGCCCACGTTCACCTGCACCGGCTCGAGGCCCACGGTATATTCGAACCCGAAGGAAGGGACCGCGTCCACGGTCCGGACGTCCCGCCAGATCGGGTGATAGGCTTCCATGAGCCCGAAGGCCGCGCTCACGACTTGGTAGAGCATGACCGAGAGATCGGAGCCGGGGTCCTTGGCATCGTGGATCTTGGCGCCCAGAAAGGATTGGGCCACGGAAAACCGATTCGCGATCGCCGTCGTGGTCATCCAGATGTCGATCCCGAAGCGGGCAACATCGGTCTGCCAGACGTCCTGCGCCAGATAGAAGGACGCCAGCTTGCCGGAGAATCCGAAATCGCCGCCGATGGGCTGGCGCACGCATTTCCCGTAAAGCGCGCGGGTGAGCGGATACACAATGCTGTTGGTGATGGTGCCGTCGTATTTGTGCCGGTGATAGAGGGGGGCGACGAACTCGGCCTCCCCGTTCAGGACTGGACGGATGAGCAGCTCGATCCATTCGGGCGTGATGCTCCGGAGATCGGAATCCACCACCGCGCAGGCCTTTGCCCCGAGGGCATCGGCAATCTCGAAGACGGCGCGGAACGCGCTCCCCTTGCCGGGAGGCCCGGTATAGGGCATGGCAATCACCGGCGTCGGATCAACGCGGTGATGCAGGAGCAGCGCCGCTTGATCCTCGATCCGCGTCCTCCGCACCACGTCCATGGTGCCGTCGCGGGACCCGCCGTCGGAATTCACCAGCACCGCCTTCCGGTTGGGGAAATATTTTGCCAGCCCTGCCTGAATCGCCCTGACCACATGCCCGATCGTCCGGGCATTGTTATAGCTCGGGATGCCGACCAGGATGTCGGCGGAGCCGATCTGGTCCAGGAATGTCCTGACCTCCTGCCGCTGGGTGATCTGTGCCATGGCGCCGTGCCTCTGTATCAAGTATACCGGGCGATGCGGGCCTGCGGGCGAAATGCCTACTTTTCGATGATGATGATCTGAAGATCCATCACGTTCGTTCCCGTGGGACCGGGCTTGAAGTGCGCCTGTCCGCCGCTCGCCGCATCGAGCCGCTGCAAGTACCTGTAGGAATCGTTGTCCGCGAGAAAAGCGTCTGCGTCAAGTCCGTGCTCGCGGCCCTGCCGGATCGTCTCCCCGTCCACGAACGCGCCTGCAGCATCGGTCGGCCCGTCGGTGCCGTCGGTGCCTGAGGAGAGCAAGGCGATCCCCGGAACGCCTGCGATCTCGGCCGCAAAGGCAAGGGCCAGCTCCTGGTTTCGCCCTCCCTTGCCCGATCCCGCAACCCGCACCGTGGTCTCCCCGCCGGACAGCAGGCAGCGGCGTTCTCCCGGCTTCAACGCCTCGCGCGATTTGCGGGCGGCTTGCGCGAGGAACTTCGCCGCCTCGCGCACATCGCCCCGGAGCTCTGTCGTTACGATCTCCGGCAGGAAGCCCTGCCTGCCTGCTTCCTCCCGGGCTGCTTCCATCGCCTGGCTGAGCCCGCCCACGATAATGGCCCGGGCCTTCCCGAAGCACGCCTCTCCCTCTTTCGGCGTTTCGGGGACAAAGCCTGATATGCCCCGCATGAGACGATTTCGGACGGCGACCGGCACGGCATCGGCAAGTCCGTATTTCCCGATCACCTCCCAGGCCTGACGGAACGTCGACGGATCGGGAACCGTCGGCCCCGAGGCGATAACGTCGAGCCGGTCGCCGAGCACATCGGAAAGGATCAGGGTGATCAGCGGGGCAGGCGCGATCTTCCGTGCCAGCAGCCCGCCCTTGACCGCGGAGAGATGCTTTCGCACCGCGTTCAGCTCGTCGATCGACGCCCCGGCCCGCAGAAGCAGGTTCGTCGCGTTTTGCTTGTCTTCGAGACGGATTCCGTCGGCTGGCGCGACAAGCAGCGAAGAACCGCCGCCGGAAAGAAGACAGAGAACAAGGGTCCGCTCATCGGCGCGTTCGGCGAGCTCCAGGATCCGGGCTGTTCCTTCCACGCCTGCCGTATCCGGAATCGGATGACCGGCCTCGACCTGCTCAATCCTCCCGAGCTTGCCCGCATGACCGTGTTTCACGATGATGAGGCCGTCGGAGATGCGACCTCCGAGCAGGATTTCAACAGCCTCAGCCATGGCTGCCGTTGCTTTCCCCGCTCCGATCACGAGTACGCGCTGGAAGGCGGCCAGATCATCCTGCCTTTCCGCCGCGATGAGCCGGCCGTTCCGCAGCTGCAGCGCCTTTTGAACGGCAGCGGATGGATCAACCGCAGCGATCGCAGCGCGCCAGATGCCGGTGAGTTCCTTGGTCCTCTGCATTGGCTTCGTGAGCCGTCCTTTCATCGACCTCTTCCCTGATCCAGGAGTTTCAGCACGGCCTCGTTCCAGCCCGCCGGTCCCTCCCTGCCGGTCTGCAGAAGGCCGGGAAACGAGAACTGCTCGCGCTGCGCCTCCGGCGGTTTCCTCACCAGCACCGGCCGGTCGACAACGAGAAGAAACGGCAGGTCATTCAGGTTGTCGCCCATTCCCACGGTAGTGAGCGAGCCGAAGCGCCGGGCGTAAAGTCTGGAGAGCATCGTCACGGCGCGCCCCTTGTGGTGGTCGCCCATGATATGAAAGAACCGTCCCCGCGTCCAGCGAAGCCCCGCTCCCTCGATTTCCCGCAGGAAGAGATCGTCCGCTCCCGCCTCGAACACGAAGGGCTCGCTGAACTCGCGCTGCCGGGCGAGCACCGCCTCTTCCCGCGGCAGGTTCGTGAGAACCATGACCTCTTCGGCCGTCATATCGCCGAATCCGCGCACGGCTGCGCCCAGCCGCAGTCGCAGATCCGCGAACCGCCGCCGAATACTCTCGTAGGGCGTCCCCAGGGAGATCACGTCGTAGCCTTCCCGCGGTATGCCTTCCAGGGGAAAGGGGAAATAGCCTTTCGGAACGAAGATCCCTCCGCCGTTCTCGGAAATGAAGGGATGCTGATTGCCGAGTCGCGCTCGCCAAACTTCGATCTCGGCCCTCGTCTTGCTTGACACGAGAACAAGGGGAATCTCCCGCTTCCTGATCAGCTCCAGCGCCTTGCTCGCCTGCTCGAAGGAATACGTCGACGGGTCCAGCAACGTTCCGTCGAGGTCGGAAAAAATAACCGTCCGGTTCATTATTTTGTCTCCCGCAACGCGTAGAGAAGATACATGTTGAATCCGTAACCTGCAATCAGCGCGATGGCATCCCATCCCAGGCGCAGGAAGATCTTCTTTTCGAGCCGGTACGTGAGACTGATCATCGTGATTCCCGTCATGATCACCGCCATGAACGCGGTGATGGCATGATTCTGCGACACGGAGGACAGGAGCGACCCGCGGAGATAGAACAGGTCGTCAACTGCGAGAATGAATATGTTGAACAGATTGCTTCCGAGCAGGTTCCCGATGGCCATATCGGCGGCACCGATCCGGAGAGCAACAAGGGAAACGACCAGTTCGGGAAGCGACGTGGTCATTGCCACGAATATGGTGCCGATAAAACTTCTCCCCAGTCCCGTCTCCACAGCAAGACGGTCCCCGAGAAAGGGCAGCCACAGGGCCGCGAAGACGACGACCGCGGCGTTCAGCGCGTACTTGGTCGCCGTCTCCCGGACGGAAAGATGGTCATAGCGGGCGGCCTCGGCGATCTCGCCGACAAAGGTCGCGATCTTTTTCTTGTTGAAGAGAAATACGCTCCGCATGCCGATGCCGTAGATCACAATGATCGCGGGTGTATACATGCCGATCCAGCCGATCGGGGGGAGCTGGTCGTGCGCCAGGATCGAAACGGCGGCAACACCGATCAGGACCACCCCGAAGCCGGCGGAAAGAACATGTCCGTGCTCGGCCTTGGAAAAGATGGGCGCCGGACCGTGCATGATATCCATGAGCGATATGATCGCCAGGTTGAAAACGCAGCTGCCCATGATGTCGCCCAGGGCGATATCGGGAGCATCCGCTATGGTGACCGAGCTGAGGCCGGTGATAAGTTCGGGCAGCGATGTCACGCTCGCCATGAGGATAAGGCCGATCCAGGCGCGTCCGAGCCCGCTTTTTTCCGCGATCACATCGCCGTAGCGCGCCAGGTTCATCCCTCCGTAAACGATCAGCCCGGAGCACAGGGCGAACTCAATCCAGGTCAGAGCCATGGTCCTCCTTCCTTCCGCCGTGCGCTGTTGGCGATGCATCCGACCGACTGCGTCCTGCGGCTTCGCGCAGCATGAAACGCATGGCCAGGGGCGCAAGCAGCGTCGTCAGCGCGACGACGAAGACCACGACGGCATAGGACGCATCGTCGAAGATCGCGCTCCGCTTCCCCACTTCGGCAAAGATGAGCCCGACCTCGCCGCGCGGAACCATGGCGATTCCCGTCGAGAGTTTTTCCCTGAATCCGCCCGGCGCCCATATGCCGCTCGCCATTTTGCTTACCACGGCGACGACCGTCAGGACGCCGGCGAATCCCCAGAATGCGCCCGATGTCATGTCGATGGCCCGCAGGTTGATCGAGACGCCGACCATGACAAAGAAGACCGGCACAAAGAGATCGATGATCGGCGTCATGCTTGCCTCAAGCTGCTCGGCAAGCCGATGGCTGTAATGGTCGATGCTCGCTCCCAGAGGGAGAAAGAACCGTCGCGCCAAAGCTATGCCCGCGGCAAAGGAGCCCAGGATCTCGGGAGCGCCCACGCGGTGCGAAATGACCGCAAGTCCGAGGATCAGCGATACGATCAGCGTCGGGATCATCCCCTTGGTCCGGCCCGAATCGGCCAGTCTCGCCAGAAGGGGCACGAACAGCTTGGCGATCACCGGCGCGAGAATGAGAAAGATGAGAATAAAAACGAGGATCCGCAAGGTCGCTGCGATGCTGACGGTCCCCTGCACCGCAAAATCGTAGAGTACCGCCAGAACCACCACCCCGATCACGTCATCCAAGACCGCCGCGCCCAGCACAATGCGCGCCATGCGGCCGGTATGCCGGTTCAAATCCTTGAGCACGCGCACCGTGATGCCGATGCTCGTGGCCACGATCGTACCTCCGACAAAGAGCGCGGGGATCGTCGCCATGCCGAACCCATAGCGGGACACCCAATAGCCGAAGGCGCCGGGGACAACGACTCCCGTCACGGCGACCAGCGTCGACCGGACGCCCTCCTTCACGAGCTGCCCCACATCCGTCTCGAGCCCCACCTCGAAGAGCAGCAGCAGGATCCCGATCTCCGCGAGCAGGTGCAAAGGCGTTTCGGGCGCGACAAAGCCCAGGACGCTGGGACCGATCACCAGCCCCGCAACCACCTCGCCCAGCACCGACGGAATCGCCAGCCGGCTGGCGGACTCCGCGAACAGCTTGGCGGCCAGGAGGATCACCAGCAGTTTGAGAAAGAAATCGGAAGCCTCCATCGCGCCTGCACCCCCCCTGTACAAAACAAAAAAGGCCGGCAGAAGCATTTGTCATGCCCTTTGCCAGCCCCCTTTCCCGCGAAACAGCTTTTCGCGAGCGCGTCAGTCCGCCAAAAAACCCTATGTTCGCTTTTAGTATACGCACGAGAGCATCCCCTGTCAACTGCGTGGATTGTTCCTCGGCATTATCTCTCATTGACGACGTGTCCCGGAATTGCCTTGCAGACCACAAACCAGAACAGGAACGGTGCGGCGATTCCGAATCCCCGGACGGTCCACATCACCGTAATCAGTGAAGGCTGATCCAAACCGCTCGCAAAAGCCACCGCGTATGCGGCGAGGGTTGCACTATGCTGAACACATAACAATCCGACGGCCAAAGCTCCGCGTTGAGCCGCTGTTGCTCCCTGGTTGAAGGGAAGGGAACCGCCGACGAGAGCGGCAACAATGATGCCGTTAAAAACCTCAAAAAACAGATCCACGTGCAGGATGCCGCCGGCCGTGCGCAACAGCACTACTCGCCCCCGGCTCGCGACCTCCAGCCCTGCGCTTGCTCCCGCTCCCACGATGTGCAGCAGCCCGTTCGTTGCCGCAGCAATACACCGCGCATAATCGTCGATTGCCAGAAGCATCAGCCCCAAAGCGCAGAGGCCGGCAAGAACCGACAAACCGACGGCCTTCGCGGTTTTTCTCGTGATTCGGACGCTTCTCGCAACCCAGAGATACCAGGTGACGAACACGGCGACGGCAAAAACGCCTTGCAGCAGGTAGGCATGGACGAGATCAAAGAGATTTCGCGCATAGTTCCCGACCATGCCAAGCACGCCGATACGGATGATATTCATCGAAAAGACCACCGCGACGCCCGCTGCTATGCCGACGCCGCGATACGCTCGGGAATATGCCGGATGCGCGACAACACCGGCGCTGAATATCGCCAGGTAATGCAAGGCCGTGCACTCGTGCGTAATTTCCATGGGAAAGGCAAACAGCGTCAGATAGGGCCCCGACTGCGCAACGGGGCCCGCAAAAAGCCCCCAGAATCGCGCAGCGACGCCGGCGGTGAAGCTGTTCAGCCAGGCAAGCGAAAGCAGCTGCGCAAGCGCCAGGAATGCGGTCGCATAGAGGGCGAACAGAAGAACGAATCGTCCGTTCAGACTGACGGCCTCCCAAGTGTCTGCATGGTTCCGCATAGGACTCCTCCCCTCCTTTCCCGGCAGTGGCACCCGAGACCCGCGGTCGATGAATGCCGATCCGCACGGGCCGGGAGAAACCTCCCGCCCGCCGGATCGACTTGCTCTCTCTAGCGTGTTTCAGCCCGCTTCTTGCGACTCCGCTGGGTAACGAAAAGCACCATGCCGGCGGCAAGGACTGCATAGACATACGCATTTCCGGCTGGTGACTGTGTTACGCCCGCAGGCGGTGCACCTGTTCCGACCGTGGACGAGACCGTGCTGCTCGTAACCGCCCCGTGGTTCGCATCCGCTGCCGTGGTAACGCTGGTTGTCGTGCTGGATCCGTTCGCCGCGCCCGCCGTCGCGCTGACCGTGAGATTCGTCGTCTGGAAGGATCCCCCCGTGATGGGGCCGATCGTCGCTGCCAGCGTCGAGGCGTTGAAATTCGCGTTGGGCGCTGCAGGAACATCGGCGGACGACAACGCAAAGGTCGTGTCCGCGCAGGACGCACTGTCATTGTTCGTAACCTGGACAACGTAGGTGATCGATCCGCCCGGAGCCAGGGTTTGCGAGGCCGGCGACAGGGTTATCGCGGGATTCGCCCGGGTGCAGACCGGGGCAGAGATGGTCAACGTGGCCGATGCCGTATCGCTGTAGGTCGGCGTTCCGAGGGTTCCGGACGCGCCCGTGACCCGCGCGCCCAGAGTGTTCCCGACGGTCGCGCCCGACGCTATATTCGCGGTGATGAGATAGTTCGCGGTCGCTGTGGAAACGTTCTCCGGCGACGTGAAGGTCACCGTGGCCGTTCCCGCTCCGATCGAGAACGAACTCGGGACCAACGTATCGACGCCTGCGTCATATACGCCGAGCGTGCCGGCATCCAGGTAAACGCCGATATTCGTCACATTTGCCGCCGTGAACTGCGCGCTCGTCGTGAGCGTGAGGGTGTTGATCTGACCGGCGCCGGACGACATGGCCGTGGTGAAGCTGTCGATTGCATTGTTGGTCGAGCCCTGCTGAGCGTTCGCATTTGCCACTGACGCGCCGTCGCCGACGGTAAGATTGCCGGAAGCGCCGGATGCGGGATTGATGGTCGTGAACGCGAGACCGGCATAGGTGTTACCGGTCCAGGTGAGTGCCGGTCCCGTTGCGCCGGCGCTGGGAAAGGATTTAACGGCCACGCAGGAATACGCGGTGCCGACCGTTTGAGGCGTGTTCCCGGTGTATGATTCGTTGTTCGTGGGAGCCCCGGCCAGGCTCTGGGTGGATCCGAAGATGCCGTATCCGCCCGCGTTGACGTTGAGCGTGCCGAGCGTGACGGATGCCGTATTGCTGTTGTAGATCTGGTAGGTCCCGTTGATCGGGGTCGTCTGGTCCACGCCCGCGAGCGTTGCGATATATACGCTCATTCCGCTTCCCACGTTGTTGTTTGTCACAGTGACGGTAGTTCCCGACGCGGCGGCGATGTCGGATTCGTTGAGGTAAAAGAACCAGCTCTGCCTTCGTTGATTATTCGGCGAGTTCACGATCGCGCGAGCGGGAATGTTATTGGTTCCGTAGGAGACAGTGATCGTCGTTGCCGTCGTGTTGTTGGTGTGATCGTGAACGCTGATCAGGACGATCCTGTTCGAACCCGCCGAGGGCGTGAACGACGTCGTGGCGGGTGATGCGGCGACATTGGCGATCTGAGGCGCGGCAGGCCAGGGATCCAGCTCCGATACGGCGGCTTGAGCCTGTTGCGGGGCAATCCATCCCGTCGACGCCAGCGCGCAGAAGACGGCGGCCAGCAGCAGGATAACTATGTGTCGATTGTTCCGTGTATATTCGTTCATGTTTTCCGAACTCCTCATGTTATTGACAGGCTCGCTGCACGGACGAGGGGCCGTGCTCGTCAAGGCCGGAATGCCGCCTGCAGGCGCATCCGTTCCTTTTCGCCGCAGCGGGGGCAAAACCGCATGGCGAGGTCAACGGGCGCGCATGCCGTCCTCGGCGCACCTCCGCTGTCAGCGCGGGCCGTCATGGTTTTGGGAAAGGGATTGAAAATGCTGTTGTGTCTAGGAAAGCAACGCGGGGGGAGACAAGCCGGTATTCAGTACGAGATAGCCGTCAGTTTCACGCAGGAGCGGGGCCGGTGTTTCGCGGAAAATAACGGATGCCGTTTCCGTCTCAAAACTGCTCTGAGGAAGAATGAGGATCCTGATGGTTGGTCTGAGGTCGAGGCGCTGGCGCACGATGGTGCGTTTCTTCCTGACCAGCACAATATCTCCGTCCTGCTGTGTACCGATGGCCTGGGTGTCGCCGGAAGGAGGCTCATAAGCGTCGTCATCATCGGACAGACAGGCAAAAATAATGTTCTCCCAGACAATATCGGAGGGGGAATGCTTGACCGCCTTGCCGGACTTCGTCCCGAAGCACTGCCCCGCACCGACGGCGTACATGGACACCGGAGTCAGTGCATAGAGAGCATAGAAAAGGAAAAAAATCCGACCGATTACGCGCGTTTTATGCAGCATGGGTCATTGTACCATGTTTTATACTGCCCAACAAGTTTTATTATACTTTACTATTTTTTCGTGAACGTCATGTCTTCACGCCAGCCCGCCCTCTTTCCGGAGGACCTCCCGGTTGTACGCCGCGATCACGTCCCTGCGCCGCACCATGCCGATGACGCTTTTCGAACCTGCCTCCCGCACCACGGGAATCTCCTCGATATCCTTGACCGAGAACTTTTCCATGGCCTTGTTCAAATCATCGTCAGGCGTGAGCACCATCACCTTTTCCGTGGCGATGTCCCCCGCATTCACGATGCGGGTGATCCGTTCCTCGAGCAGCACGGGACGCACGTCGTGGATGGAAACGATCCCCAGGAGGTCGCCCGACGCATCGACCACGGGGAGATAAAACCGCTCCTGCTCGACCATGATCTCCAGCAGACGGCGCAACGGCGTCTTGGGCAGGACCGTCGTTACGTCGGAAACCATGACCTGGGCGACCTTGATGCGGCCCATGACCGATCGTTCCTTGCCCGCATGAAGCCGGATGCCTCTTCTCGCGAGTTCCGCCGTGTCGATGGAGTCATGGTACAGGCGTTTTGCGATCATGGTGCCGATGATGGCGCTGAACATGAGCGGGACAATGATCCGATAGTTGCCCGTCATTTCAAAGAGCAGGAATATGCCGGTGAGCGGAGCATGGGTTGCCGCTGCCAGGAACGCGCCGATCCCCACGGTCGCATAGGCGCCGGGAGTCGCCGTTGCCTGGGGGAACAGGGCATGCGCCACATACCCGAAACTGCCGCCGGTCATTGCTCCGATGAAAAGCGCCGGCGCAAACACGCCGCCCGCTCCGCCGGAACCCAGGGTGATGGATGTGGCCGCGATCTTCATGAGCACCAGGAGGGCCAGGACGGGAAAGAGCATGTCTTGTCGCAGCGCCGACTCAATGACGCCGTAGCCGTTTCCCATGACCTGCGGCAGGAATATGCCGATGCACCCCACCAGAAACGCTCCAAGGACGGGCTTCAGTTGCGGATGGAGCCTCAGGGCGTCGAACTCGTCCTTCAGACGATAGAAGGTCCGGATATAGAAGACAGCGGCCAGACCGGTGACCACGCCGAGCAGGAGATAGAGCGGGAGTTCAGCGATACTCTGGAGCTCGTACTGCGGAACAAGGAACGCGGGATTGGCCCCGTAGTAACCGCGGGAGACTACCGTCGCCATGCCCGAGGCGATCACAATGGCGGCGAAGGAAGCGATCTCGTAATCGCCGAGCAGCACGATCTCGGTGGCGAACATGACGCCGGCAATCGGCGCGTTGAAGGTTGCGGCAATGCCGGCCGCCGACCCGGCTGCGATCAGGAGCTTCGTGCGGCCTTCCGATGTGCCGAGGAAGCGCCCGACCGCTGAGCCCACGGTCCCGCCGATGATGGCGATCGGCCCTTCGACGCCCGCCGAACCGCCGGAGCCGATGGTAAGCGCCGGCCCGAGGATCTTGAGCATGATATTCCGGAGTTTCAGGAACCCGCCCCGGATGTTCACCGCTTCGAGAAAGCCTGCGAAT
Organism: Nitrospirota bacterium; assembly: GCA_021814615.1. Taxonomy (GTDB): domain Bacteria; phylum Nitrospirota; class UBA9217; order UBA9217; family UBA9217; genus JAKAHZ01. Next base: position 23,530 of record JAKAHZ010000002.1, read on the forward strand.
CCGTACCCGTTCACTTCGCCGGGAAAGCGGAGGGACAGGGGAATGAGCAAGAACGCGCCGGTCATGGGCAGAAGCGGGAGGAGCAGGCTGCGCCAGCCTCCCGATGCGACACCGAGCAACCGGGACCCCTGCTCGAACACGACCATATGGACGAAATGGAGGGTGGAACGGAACAGGATGTTCGCTGCAGCGGCCAGGAGCCCGACTATGACGGAGGAGAACACGAGGAACATGCCTTCGTTCGCCCGCATGTCCGCTCCCAGGCCCTGGACCCGGCGCAGCATCTTCCTCAAGTGCGTGGACACGTCATCATTCATGTGGTTCAGCGACGGCGCGGAGCGAACTCCCGGCGCATCTGCTGTGCCGACAGCTTAGCAAGTTCTCCCGGAAAAGGCAACCGTTGGCGATCGCTCGTGGGCGATCGCTCGCGAGATCGGGGCGCTTCAGTCTCTGCCAAGAAAACAGGGTGCCGGATCATGCTTCCGGCACCCGCATACGATGGGCTGCTTCGGTTTCTATTGCGCCACGAAATCGTCGCGCCGGTTCTTCTGCCAGCATGCGTCCGTATCCTCGGTGCACGCAGGCTTTTCCTTCCCGTAGCTGACAAGCGAAATGCGCTTCGCCGTGATCCCCATGGCGGTCAGATACTTCTTTGCCGATGAGCTCCGGCGCTGCCCGAGCGCCTGATTGTATTCGATGGTGCCGCGGTCGTCGCAGTTCCCTTCGATGGAGATCTTCATCTTCGGATTTGCCTTGAGATACTCCGCGTTCGCCTTCATTGCCGCCTTCGCGTCCTCCCGGATCGTTGCGCGGTCATAATCGAAATATACGGCCTGCAGGCCTGCGTTGGCGCGTGCCGCGGCCTCCTTTGCCTGTTCCTCCTCCGCTTTCCGCGCGGCGGTCGGTTCGCTGCTTTTCGCTCCCTCGGCAGCCGCAGGCGCGGGCGCGGCCGCCACCTTCTGAGCCTCCGGCGTGGAACTTACTTCCGTTTTCTTGGGACAGCCGGCAAGGACGACAAGTCCGAGACCGGCGATCATCATCAGAAACCAATGCGTCATCTTCATGCGATCCTCCTTTGATCGGTTGTTCCGGGGCGTCGACCGGCGTCCGCGCGCCGCGTACGGCGGCGGAGCGTCATCGTCTCCGGAAGGATGGGACTGATGCGTTGCGATATCAGAGGAACAGAGGAGGAGAAAGGCCGAGGTGGCGCGACAGCGCCTGATCATCATAGGGAGAAAAGAGATGCAGGGAAATCTCGCGTGCCCGCGGAGGCAGGCCCTGCATGTTCAATCCATCGGCACGTACCGTCGCTCCGAACAGCGGCTCGATGCGAAGCGAATCGGGAAGGACCGCCCGTTTCTTCTTGATGAGGATGAATTCACCGTCCCGATCATCGGGGTCCCCGCTCTCGATGGCGGGCCGCTCCGGCCGGTCATGATCGACCAGGGAGGCAAGCAGCGCATTGACCCAGACGATTCCCACGGTCACGCCTGACCCTCCCGCCGTCAAATCGCTTCTCCCGACAAAGGCGGAAGCATAGATCGGCGAGACGGCATAGACGGAATACAGCAGGAAGACGACAACCTGAACCGCATATTTTATTCGCGCGTTCATCGGTGATATAGTAGCGCGGCCGGCAGCGCGCGGCAAGTAATTTCTCCCGCCCCGCCGTTTTCCGCGGCTGCGTGAATCCCTTCGGTTTTTCGGGCTGTCCGTCCCGATCCGCGATCTTCCCGGATTCTGCTGCCCGCGATTCACTCTTGCCTGACGTTATTCCCTGTGATATATTACGACTCATGTCAAAACCTTCGCGCAGGAGCCACCGAAGCGTCTCCGCGAAGCCGGACCTCCGCGGCCGCGTATGGATCGACGGGCCGGAAGGAACCTTCTTCGGCCATGGCAGGGCGGTCCTGCTCGAGCGGATCATCGAATACGGTTCGATCACGAAAGCCGCGAAATCGATGAAGATGGCGTACCGCCATGCCTGGGATCTGGTGGACTCCATGAACCGCCAGGCAAAGGAGCCCTTTGTCGAAGTCGCCACAGGCGGCAGGGGCGGCGGCGGGGCTACGGTGACGGCGGCGGGAAAACGCACAATCAGGCTTTTCTGGAAGTTCCAGAAGGACCTCGCTGACTTTTTGAAAAAAGAAGAAAAGAAACTCAAGCTCTAAGCATGCTCAGGAGGACCACCGTGAAAAAATTCTTTCTGGCGATGTGCTTCGCCGCGGCTGCGCTCACCCTCATATGCGGTCCCGTCCCCGCGGACGAACCGTCGCCGAAAAAAATCATGCTCGCCAGCACCATCGGCCCCATCGACGCGGGCATCGTCGGCGCGCTGGAAAGCGCCTTCACGAAGAAGACCGGCATCGTTGTCGAGCATACCGGCGCCGGCACGGGCCAGGCGCTCAAACTGGCGGAAACGGGTAACTACGATCTCGTGCTAGTGCATGCCAAGGCGCTGGAGGAGAAATTCGTTGCCGCAGGCTTCGGCACGAAGCGCTATGACCTCATGTATAACGACTTCGTCATCCTCGGCCCGGCCGCAGATCCTGCGAAGATCCGGGGAATGAAGGACGCCGCCGCTGCGCTCAGAAGGATCGCGGAAACGCAGGCTGCCTTCATCACTCGCGGCGACAAGTCGGGCACGCATGTCAAGGAACTGGAGGTCTGGAAAAAGGCGGGCATCGACCCGAAGGGTGCCTGGTACGCGGTCTTTCCCGAAGGCGCGAAAGGAAATGCCGCAACGCTCGCCTACACGAACGACAAGCAGGCCTACACCATCATGGACCGCGCCACCTGCATCACTCTGAAAGCGAAGATTTCCCTCCAGACACTGGTGGAACGAGACGATATTCTGCTGAACTACATCACCTTGATCCCCGTCAACCCTGCCAAATTCCCGCAGGTCCGTCATGCCGAGGCCATGCAGTTCGTGGACTGGCTCCAGGGCAGGGAAGCGCAAACCATCATCCGCGATTTCGGCAAGGACCAGTACGACGAGCCGCTCTTCTTTCCCAACGCACCGGAGGGAAAGAAGTTGTAACCCTGCCGACGATGGATTCGCCCCGTCTCGCCGATCTCATCTTCCGAGGAGGAACGCATGTTGAAAAGAATTGTTCTGTCCGCCCTGACGCTGATCCTGATCGCCGCCGCTGTCGCAACGGCCGAGACGCGCATCCGCATGGCCTCGACCACCAGCACCCAGAATTCCGGTCTCTTCGAATACCTGCTGCCGATCTTCGAGAAAAAGACGGGCATCAGGATCGATGTGGTTGCCGTGGGCACCGGCGCAGCGATCGAGATCGGAAAGCGCGGCGACGCGGACCTGGTCTTCGTCCATGCCAGGGAGCAGGAGCTGAAAGCGGTGGAGGAAGGGTTCTTCGTGAACCGGCACGACGTGATGTACAACGATTTCGTGATCATCGGGCCGCCCGCCGATCCCGCCAGGGTAAAAGGCATGCGATCGGCTGCCGACGCTCTGAAGGCGATCGCCGCTTCGGGCGCTCCCTTCGTATCGCGCGGCGACAAATCGGGCACGCACACGAAAGAGCTCTCGCTCTGGAAAAAGGCCGGCATCGAGCCGGCAGGCCAGAAATGGTATCTCGAGGTCGGCCAGGGCATGGAGAAGACCCAGCGCGTGGCCGACGAGAAGCGGGCATATACGCTCACGGACCGCGGAACCTGGCTCGCGACAAAGGACAAGGATAAGCTGGACCTTGCCCTGCTCCTTGAAGGCGACCCCGCGCTCTTCAACCAGTACGGCGTCATGGCGGTGAATCCCGAAAAGAGCAAAGGCGTAAAATATAAGGAAGCCATGGAATTCGTGAACTGGATCATCTCGAAGGAGGGCCAGGACGCTGTCGCGGCCTTCAAGGACAAGAACGGGAACCCGCTCTTCATTCCGAACGCGAAATAATAGCTTCAGCTGGCCCGGACCGGCGCGGAACACGGACCGATACCCCCCCTGGCCCTCCAGCCGGGTCCGGGTCTTTTTCGATAGATGACCGCACTTCTTGACGGATTTCTTCAGGCGTTGCAGCTGATCCTCCGCCTCGACCGGCAGCTCGTCGAGATTATCCTGCTGTCCCTGGAGGTTTCCGGCCTCGCGCTTGCCATCGCCACGCTTGTCGGCCTTCCGCTGGGCGCCCTGCTCGGTCTTCGCCGGTTTCCGGGCAAAGACCTCGTCGTAAGCTCCGTCAACACCCTGATGGGCCTTCCTCCGGTGGTTGTCGGGCTCTTCCTCTATCTACTGCTGTCCCGCAAGGGAACGCTGGGGTTTCTCGGCCTGCTCTACACCCCCTCCGCCATGATCATTGCCCAGACAATCCTGGCCTTGCCCATCGTGATCGCGCTCTGCCATGCCGCCATCGTGGCCGTTGATCCGCTCCTGCACCAGGCGGCCCGCACCCTGGGAGCGACGAAGCGACAGCTGACGATCACGATCATCAACGAGGCGCGATACGGCATCCTGTCGGCAGTCATCGCTGCATTCGGACGCGTGGCGGCCGAGGTTGGCTCCATCCTGATCGTGGGCGGCAACATCGCGGGGTATACGCGGGTCATGACGACGACGATCGCCCTGGAGACGGACAAGGGCAACTTCGAGCTGGCGCTCGCCCTGGGGATCATCCTGCTTCTGCTTTCCTTCCTCGTGAATGCGCTGTTACATTTCGTCCAGCAGAGAGGTCTGACGGGCCGGCCATGATCCTGTCGCTCGATGACATAGCAAAACAGTACGAAGGCAAGCCCGTTCTCCGGAGATGCTCGTTCACCTTCGAGCGCCGCGGCATTCATGTGCTCATGGGATCGAACGGCAGCGGCAAATCCACGCTTCTCCGGATCATGGCGCTCCTGGAAGCGCCGGACAGCGGAGCGGTCCTCTACCGTCAGCCGGACCGTATCCTCGCACAGGATCTGGATCTGCGGCGCAGGATCACGCTCGTCCTTTCCCGCACCGGCGTGTTCAATACGACGGTATTCCGGAACGTGGCATACGGACTGAAGATCCGCGGCATCCATTCCGCATACCTGGAGGAACGGGTCGTCAAGGCGCTCGGCCAGGTCGGCCTGGACGGTCAACGCGATCAGCGGGCCCTCACCCTTTCGAGCGGCGAAACCCAGCGATTGGGCCTCGCGCGCGCCCTGGTCATCGAACCCGACATCCTCTTCCTCGACGAGCCCACGGCATCCATCGACGACGAGAACACGGCGATCATCGAATCGATCATCCTCGGCCTGAAGAATGAAAAGAGGACCATGGTCGTGATGACGACCCACGATAAGGATCAGGCCGAGCGGCTGGCGGACCGGTTGATCATGCTGAAGAACGGGGTGCTGGAGGCGGTGAAGTGAGATGAGAAGAGCCGGACCGATGACAGAAACGCGTTCTTTTCCCGCGGAACGCAGAGAAAACAAAGGCTGAAATCCCTGGATCCCCGATAGAGTCATTGGGGAATGACGATCAGGGGCCAGATCCGCCGTTATCCGCGTTCATCCGCGTCTCAAACATTCCTTGCGTCTTCGCGTCTGCGATCTTGTCCTGAAAGAACCTACCGGAAGGCGAAATTCCCCATGAAGATCTGATAGCAGCTGAAGGCGATCAGGATGCCGCCGGTCACGTACCGGATGAGCGCTTCCTGCCGCGCCATCTTCCTGAGCGCATGCTGCAGCAGGTGGGAAGTATACGCCACGGCCAGCATGGGAATGGCCAGGCCGAGGGAGTAGAACCCGAGCAGGATGACGCCCTTCAGGAGCTGCCCGCTCGTGCCGACCATGGTCAGGATGCTCGACAGGAACGGACCGATGCACGGAACCCAGACCAGCCCCAGGGCCATGCCCAGGACCAGCGCACTCCACCGCCCCTCGCCCTTCACCCGGATGTTCGAGAGCTGATAGAACCGCTTGAAGATGTTGATGTTGAACAGGACCAGGATGCCCATGATCATGATGATCGCTGCGCCGGCGAGCTCGATGTACCGGGTGCGTCCGATCAGGAGCGCGCCGAAGAGCGACGACACCGCGCCCATGAGCATGAAGGTGAGCGATAGTCCGAAGACCACCAGAAGCGGACGGAGCCGGTCATCCTTCTCCGCGCCTCCGGCGACCACCACAGGAACGACAGGCAGCACGCAGGGAGAGAGCACGCTCGCCAGGCCCGCGCCCACGGCGAGCAGAATATTGGAAATGCCGAGGTCCATCTGTTATTTCGTCTTGTCCAGGGTCGCGGCCAGGGTTTCGTAGGACTGAATGCCCGGCGGGAAAAACTGTGCGATCTTGCCTTTCTTGTCCACGATCACCAGCGTGGGAAGACTGCGAATGCCGTACTCGTAGAACGCCTGCTGATCTTCCTGCTTCATGGTGCTCACCACCGCGACGTTGAAGTTGCCGCCCCGGTCCTTGAACAGCTGGTCGATGATCTGTTTCTGCGCATTGCACGGGCCCCCCATGGGATTCGCGAAGAATACAATGGTGTTCTTCTTGCCCGACCCGATGACCTTCTTGAGCTCCGGCGTGCTGAGCGGAGCAGCCGTGCCGCCGGCTGTTGCCGGACCCGCTGCAACGAACAGCGCAGCCACAAAGGACAGAACCACGATCATTCTTTTCATGACATTCTCCTTCAGAGACAGTTTCAACATATTGCGACATAGTACCAACCCTTTACGGCAGTGTCAATAAAACAGATGTCACATTTCGGCGTTTTTCATGGGAAGCGCTTTGTTTTATCCTGGAGAACGTTGTTTCGTTCGCATCCGTCAACCGAACATGACAATCAAGTGCTTCCGCACGCTGCATCGCGCGGGATTGTCTTTGTGTTCTCTTCTCTATATAATAAGCTTCGAATTGACGCCCGCTTGCATGTTGACAGCGGTCCGGCTAACTCGCCGAAGCCGGCGATGTGAATGCCGGGAGAGGATGTGCATGGCCCAACCGTGGCAGACAATCGAGAAGGTAGGCACGCCCGACGGAGTGCTCGAACTCCGCAGGCGGGGAGACGGTGTTTTCCTGATCCTGGTCAACGGCCGAGTGCTCATGAACAGCTATGCGAACCGCTCGGAGCTCGCGCTGGGCGAACTGGCAGCCACAGCGGTTTCCTCCCGGCCCCGGCCGCGGGTGCTGATCGGCGGACTCGGCATGGGCTTGACGCTCAGGGCGACGCTCGATAAGCTGCCCGGCGCCGCAGAGGTCGTGGTGGCTGAACTGAATCCCGTCGTCGTCACGTGGTGCAACGGTCCGCTTGCGGAGCTGAACAAGAACGCCGTCGCTGATCCTCGCGTCCGGATTGCCATCGATGATGTCGCAACGGTCATCGCTACGGCGGCCTTGCCGGCCTCTGAACGGTTTGACGCCGTCATCATCGATCTCTATGAGGGACCAGGCGCGTCAACCGATGCTGTCAACGATCCCTTTTACGGGAATCGCGCGCTCACGACAACGAAGGCGGCGCTTTCTCCGGGAGGCGCGTTTGCGGTATGGGGCGAGAATCCTGATGCAGGGTTTGAAAAGAGGCTCTCAAGCGCGGGCTTCACTTTTCAGCGGCTTCGGCCGGGAAAAGGCGGTCTCCGGCATGTGGTGTATCTGGCGAGGAAGGAACGGTAGGGCGCTCAATTTCCGGCGTTTTGCGTTTTTTCCCGGAAAGCGCAATCGAGGCGTTTCTCAAGACCTCGCCGCGCTTCCACGATCACCAGGATATTCAGGTAAGATTCAGTTAAGCAAAATCCTATCTCTGTGTGCTCTGTGGCAAACTTTATTTACTCCGGCTCCATTACCGATGGTCGAGCGACCAGATGAGCTTCGACGTCCCCTCGCCGAATCGGATGATCTTCCTGCCCTTGTGCTCTCGTAAAAACTGCTTCGCATCCGCTTCCGTTGTGAAGGGAATGGGCTCGTTCCCCATGGGGCCGAAGACATCGCTGCCGATCACGTAGAAGGCCTTCTTCGCATCGATCTCCTTCTTGGTGACATAATCCTTCACCGTAATGGACGCCACATCCGCAGCGGTCTTGCCGGGAGCGTATTTCTTCACGTCGAGATAATACTTGAACGTGTCTTTCGGCCCGTCCATGACCGCACGGGTCGCATCGTTGAACGTGACGGTGCCCTGCCAGTCATGGTACGCATCGATGTACATGCCACAGACCGGGCAGCGCGCCCGCTCCTCGGCAAATGCAGGCGAGACGACAAGAAGCAGAAGAATTATGGCGAAAACGTGCCGTTGCATGTTCGACTCCCCGCTCTCCCTGCGGCCACGTCATCCTGCCCGCCCGGCCCGCTGCGGACGGGCAGCATGACGCATGATACCTACATCTTGTGTTCCATATGTTCCATGTGTTCCATGGACTTCATCTTCTTCATCTTCCGCTTGTCACGGATCATCTTCGTGTCTTCGTACATGTCCTCGTAAGCCAGCTTCATCGCTTCCTCGAAGGTAGCGAGCTTGCCCTGGTTGGTCTTGAGGAAATGCTCCGCATCCTCTTTCTTCTCAAAGGCCCATTTTCCCCGCTTCGACATCACGCCGGGCTTGTTCCCGCCCACGACCCAAAAGGCCTTCTCCGCGTCGATCAGCTGCTTGGTGTTGAAGTCGCCAACCATGATGGACTTCGGGGTCTTGTCGATATTCGTCGCCATGTCGATGGCAGCACAATGGATGCTGCAGGCGCCCATCTGGCTGCCGTCGTCATACTCCACCAGCATCCGCGAATAATCGAACATGCCCCGGTCCATGCCGCAAAACTTGCACGACTTGTGCGCTGCAACATCACTCTGCGCCAGCTGCGCAACAGCAATCCCCGCCACAACCACGCAGACTGCGAGAACCAAACCCAGAACCGGCAACCGTTTCATGATGCACCTCCAGAAGATTTGGTCACATACACTGTCAAGTGTAGCGTGTCGGCGGTGTATGTCAAGGTTGAGTTTGAAAATCGGGATGCAGGTGATAGGGAAAGCGCAGGAGACCGCGGAACAGGATGTTTGAAAGACAGCCGGGAATCAACGTCGGGAGCCGATCGCCTGCTCCAGCTTGATCTCGATGGTATTCTTTTCATCGGAAACCCAGGCTTGTCCTTCCTGAATGGTAACCTGCAGGCGCATGCTCCGGCCAGCCATCCCGGCAAGAGCCTTGGTGGCAGCAGGCGGCAGAACGGTCACGCTCAGGTTCTCCGTTCGCGCCGGCAGGCTTTTCATCCCTTCGAGCCATGGGCCGTTGCCGCTCCCGTAGGCGTACACCACCACCTGCCTGCTTCGGCCGCAGGCCTTGCGAAGCCGCTTTTCATCGGGCTGGCCCACGTCGATCCAGAGTTCCAGGGCCCCGGTAAGGTCCTTGCGCCACAGTGACGGTTCGTCCTCGTTCGCCACGCTGTCGCCCAGCGCCAGGGCCTCATCCGCATGCAGGGCGAAGGCCAGCAGCCGGACCATCATGCGTTCGTCGTTCTCCGAGGGGTGGCGCGCGAGCGTGACGCTATGGTCCGCGTAGTAGTTCCGCACCATGTCCGAGATGTTGAGCTCCGCCTTGAAGATCGTGGATCTGAGCGCCATGGGAACCTCCGGTCGAGCCAGATTATACGGCGGGCGGGAGCGAAAAGATAGGCATTCCGCGGCCTATCCTTGCCGTTGCGGTTTGGCGCCATATTGTGTAAGATTCCAGCAATATGCTGCGCTACATCGCCAAACGGCTGCTGCTTGCCGTTCCCACACTCTTCGGGATCACTCTCATTACCTTCCTGCTCATGCATTCCCTTTCCGGCGATCCGGTAATGAACATGGTGGGAGAGCGTGCGAGCCCGGAAACGATCGCGCGGATCCGGGCCGAGCTCGGGGCGGATCGCTCCCTGCCGCTCCAGTACCTGGGCTACCTGAAACTCCTGGGCCAAGGCGAGCTCGGCCGCTCGCTCTACACGAACCGGAAGGTAAGCGACGATCTCCTCCAGAAGTTCCCGAACACCCTCAGGCTCGCTGCAGCCGCCATCCTCTTCGCCTCCCTGGGAGGCATCGTTCTCGGGATCATTTCCGCCGCGCTGCGCGGAACCTTCTGGGACCGGCTGGCCTCGCTCATTTCGATCGGAGGAATTTCCATCCCCGTGTTCTGGCTCGGCCTGACGCTCATGCTTGTCTTCGCGCTCTCCCTGCGCTGGCTCCCGCCCTCCGGCATGGGCAACAACGACCCTGCCTATCTCATCCTGCCCGCCATGACCCTGGGCGCCTTTTCCCTGGCCTACATCGCGCGGGTGACGCGTTCCTCGATGATCGAATCGCTTTCCCAGCCCTACGTTGCCGCCGCCCGCGCCAAGGGATTGCGGGAGATCGCGGTTGTGGGAAAGCATGCCTTCCGCAATTCGCTTATCCCCGTGGTCACGCTGATCGGTCTCGATCTGGGCTCCTACCTGAACGGCGCGGTCCTGACGGAAACGATCTTCGGCTGGGACGGCCTCGGCCGCTACGCGCTGGACGGCATCCTGAAGCGGGACTATCCGGTCATCATGGGCGTCGTGCTCTTCGGCGCCATGGTCTTCGTCGTCATGAACCTGCTCGTGGATATTTCCTATCACTACCTTGACCCGCGCATCCGGGTCAAGGCGGAATCGTAGACACCAGTTGCGAGGGAACATGCGGGAATCCGGAGCATGATCAAAACGCTTGTCAAAGACAGCACGGGCAATCTCCCGGTCCTCATCGCCGGCATCGTTGTCGCGCTTCTGGCGCTGACCGCGCTTTTCAGTCCCCTGCTCACGGCCTATGTCATCAAGCAGGATCCCCTTGCCATGGACCTGGACAGCCTGCGCGTGCCGCCCGGAAAGGCGCACCTGCTCGGCACGGACAGCAAGGGGCGGGACATCCTGAGCCGCATCATCGCAGGATCCAGGATCTCCCTTGCCGTGGGTCTCGCTGCCACAGCCCTGTCGCTGACCATCGGCGTCCTGCTCGGCCTGGCAGCGGGCTACTTCGGCGGCGCCGTCGATGCGGTGCTGTCCCAGATCTTCGATGTCTTCCTGGCTTTTCCGAGCCTGCTGCTCGCCATCGGCATCAGCGCCGTGCTGCAGCCGGGGCTCGCATCGGCCATGCTGGCCATCACGCTCGTGAGCTGGGCCGGATTCGCCCGGCTCGTCCGCGGCATCGCGCTCTCGCTCCGCGAACAGACCTACGTCGAGGCCTCCCGCGCACTGGGTGCGTCATCCGCCAGGATCCTCTTTCGCCATATCCTGCCGAACGCTTTGCCGCTGTTGCTCGTTGCGGCCAGCCTTCGTGTCGGCGGGTTCATCCTGCTCGAGGCCGCTCTGTCCTTCCTGGGCCTGGGCGTCCAGCCGCCCACTCCCACCTGGGGCTCCATGATCAGCCTGAACCGCGCGTATATCAGTTCGGCGCCCTGGACCGTCCTCTTCCCGGGGCTCACGATCAGCGTCAGCGTGATCGCCTTCAATATTATCGGCGATTACCTGCGGGACAAGCTCGACCCGAGGTTCCAGGCGTGATCCGATTCAGGCGCCGATATACACTTCGATTCGAAAGAGCCGGTGAATCTCCTGGGCTGGAAGCGATTTTCTTCGAGCCTTCCCGTCTTCGCGGCAGGCAGTTTGCTTTATCATGACCGAACGCATCCAAGCAAAGAAATCCCTGGGCCAGAATTTCCTGAAGGATCCGCATTACCTTTCCCGGATCGCCGAAGCGGCGCACATCGCGCCGGATTCGCAGGTGATCGAGATCGGGCCGGGGATGGGGGACCTGACCCGCGAGCTTCTGCGGCGTGCCGGAAAACTGCTCCTGATCGAGCTGGACGACCGGCTGATCCCGTTGCTGCGGAAGGAGTTCGGCGCTGATCCGCGCGTGACCATCGTGCATGCCGATGCCATGGAATTCGATTTCCGAGGACTTTCCGGGACCTGGTCCGTCGTGGCAAACCTTCCCTATTACGTGGCAACGCCGCTGATCCAGCGGATGCTCCTCTTGCGCGGCACCCTCGGCTCCCTCACGCTCATGCTGCAGCAGGAGGTGGCCGACCGCATTTGCGCCGCGCCGGGCGGAAAGGAATACGGCTATCTTTCCGTGATCAGCCAGATGGATGCGGTACCTCGCAAGGAATTCTCCGTTCCGCCTGCCGCATTTCAGCCCACGCCGAAGGTCTTCTCCGCGGTCATTACGCTTTCCCTCAGGCCGGAGTCGCTGGTGCCTGACAGGGACCGCGATCTTTTCGTGCGCATGATCAAAGCCGGCTTCTCGCTGCGGCGCAAGACGCTCCGGAACGCCCTCGGCCAGCTGGGCATCCCGTCTGACGCCTGGGACGGCATTGCGACAGCGTCAGGCATCGATCCCCGTCGGCGCGCAGAAACGCTTTCCATCGCCGAATTCCTCCGGCTTCTCGCCGCCCTGCAGCCATATGTGCAGAGCCCCTCTTCCTAGCAGAACCAGCCTTGAACGGAACGCAGAGGCCTGCAAAAGAAAAGGAAACATGAAAAACTTGACAAACCCAAAAAACGTGCTATTCTTACCATAACAGATTCCTTCAACCCTCGGCTCGCGGCGCTCTCAAGCGATTGGGCGCTGCGGGCGGGGTTCCCTCCCACAGCCCCGGCAAATCCAGCTTCGTTGCCGGGGCCCTGCTTTTTCCGCGGATCAGCTTGACATTTCACCACTGTGTTTTATAATGACCCATCCCTGCAAGGAGCATCTGCGTGAATCAGCGAATCATCGGCATCTTTGAAGAAAGCGCCCGCGTCAAGACCGCCTTCGTCCGGGACAATGCGGACCGGATCGAGGACGTGGTCCGCCTGATCGCGGCTTCCTTTCGCGACGGAAAAAAGGTGATCCTCTTCGGCAACGGCGGAAGCGCCACCGACGCATCGCACATCGCCGCGGAATTCGTGAACCGCTTCCTGATGGACCGCCCGCCCCTGCCCGCCATCGCCCTGAACACCGATCCGGCGGTCATCACGAGCATCGGCAACGATTTCGGTTTCGACCAGCTCTTTGCAAAACAGCTCGCCGCCCTGGGGCAGGAGGGCGACGTGGTCATCGCCATCAGCACGAGCGGGAATTCGCCCAACGTGCTCAAGGCGCTGGACGTGGCGAAACGGAAAAGCATGAAGACCGTGGTCCTGACCGGCGGCACGGGCGGCAAGATGGCCAATCTCGCGGACCATACCTTCATCGTTCCCTCGACGCACACGCCGCACATCCAGGAAACCCATATCACCCTCGGCCATGTCATCTGCCAGATGGTCGACGAGCTGCTCTTCGGCGGAAAAGGGTAAACATGAGCGAATTCGACCCTTCGAAGATCAGGACCTATTCCCTCAAGGACCGGCCGAGCAAGGTGCGCATCAACGAACTTGCAACGCCGCACCGCAGGGGGGGAAGCTTCCGCGGCTTTATCGATTCCCTCCCGGACATCCTTGCCGCAAAACACCTGAAAGATGTCGCCGCGGCGGTTGTGCAGGCGCGGAAGGACGGGCGGCCGGTCATGTTCGGCATGGGCGCCCATGCCATCAAGGTCGGCCTGAATCCCGTGATCATCGACCTCCTGGAGCGGCGCATTCTGACCAGCCTCCACCTGAACGGCGCCGGCGTGATCCATGATTTCGAACTTGCCTTCATCGGCCAGACGTCCGAGGATGTGGACAAGGAGATCCTCACCGGCGCCTTCGGCATGGCCGAGGAGACCGGAAGCATGATCAACGGGGCGGTGAAGGCCGGCGCGGCCAGGGGCCTGGGGATCGGGAAATCGGTGGGAACGATGATCCAGGAAGGATCCTTCCCCTATCGGGACAAGAGCCTGCTGGCGGCATGCAGCCGGCTGAACGTGCCGGTCACCGTCCATGTTGCCATCGGCACCGACATCATCCACATGCATCCCTCCTTCGACGGCAGGGCAACCGGCGAGGCGGCGCAGACCGATTTTCGCGCCTTCTGCTCCCTTGTCGCGGACCTGGAGGGCGGCGTGTACATCAACCTCGGTTCGGCGGTCCTGCTTCCCGAGATCTTCCTCAAAGCAGTGACCCTCTGCCGGAACCTCGGTCATAGGCTGCAGCACTTCACCACCGTGAATATGGATTTCATCCAGCATTACCGGCCGAACACCAATGTCGTGCGCCGGCCCACGCTCGGCGGAGGCAAAGGTTTCGCCCTCACCGGCCACCACGAGATCCTTCTTCCGCTCCTGGCAGCAACGGTCATCGAGCTGTCGGAATAACCATCTCCCCAAGACATTTCCGGGATTGTGACGAGGTAACCGCAAGAACGGCGCGGCATTGCCGCCGACGTGACGGGTTCATGCGGTGACGCGCCTGCGCGCGGCGCGAAGGGAACAGCTCAATCGCAGAATGGGCTGAAGAATGCGCAGGGAAGGAGGCGAGCTTCTCGGCCTGCCCGCCTGCGGCTGGTCAGTGCGAGGCTTCCCGGAGGACCGCACCGGCAATGGAGGAGAGGGGCAGCACCTTGTCGACGGCGTTCAGTTCGATGGCTTTCTTCGGCATGCCGAAGACCACGCAGGACTCTTCATCCTGGGCGATCGTCACGGCGCCTGCCTGCTTCATTTCGAGCATGCCGTGCGCGCCGTCGTCGCCCATGCCCGTCATGATCACGCCGACGGCGTTCGCGCCGGCATACCGCGCAGCGGACCGGAAGAGCACGTCCACGGACGGCCGGTGGCGGCTGACCAGCGGTCCTTCCTTCACTTCGACATAGTACCGCGCGCCGCTCCGTTTCAGGAGGAGATGGAAATTCCCCGGCGCGATGAGCGCCCGGCCGCGGATCACGGTGTCGTTCGACGCCGCTTCCTTCACCGATATTCTGCAGATGCCGTCAAGGCGCTGGGCAAAGGCGCGTGTGAAATTTTCCGGCATGTGCTGGACGATGACGATGCCCGGCGCGTCGAGCGGAAGGCTGACCAGAAAGTCCGTCAGCGCCTCCGTCCCGCCCGTGGAAGCCCCGACCACCACGACCTTCTCCGTGGTCTTGGCCATGGCCTCCTCGCCGAACTTCGCTTTGGCCAGGATCGCATCGGCCGTCAGCTTGGGCGGGATCTCGCGCGGCACGGCTGCGCGGCGCTTCAGCCGCACCGCCGCCGCGGCTTTCACCGCGTCGCAAATGCGGATCTGCGCCTCTTCGAGGAACTGTTTCGCTCCGAGGCGGGGCTTCAGGATGATCTCGACGGCGCCATGCTGCATCGCTTGAAGGGCCGTTTCCGATCCCGTTTCTGCGAGGCTCGAGCAGATGACCACGGGGATGGGATGCTGGGTCATGATCTTCTGGAGGAAGGTGATGCCGTCCATGCGCGGCATTTCCACGTCCAGCGTGATCACATCGGGCACCATGCGGGCAATGTGGTCTGCGGCGATGTAGGGATCCGATGCCGTGCCGATCACTTCGATCTCGTGATCCGAGGAAAGGATATCGGCGAGCGTCTGGCGCACGACCGCGGAATCGTCGACAATCAGGACCGTGATCTTCTTACCCATGCAGACTCCCGACAACAACCGGCATCATCCGTTCCGCCGGTGCACCGTGGAAATGATCCGCCGGAGCGGCAGATCGAAGCCGTGGATGCTCTCGGAATGCCCGAGGAAGAGATAGCCGTCGGGCCGGAGCACCCGGCAGAAACGGCCGAGCAGCCGCTCCTGGATCGCCCGGTCAAAATAGATGATCACGTTCCTGCAGAATATGGCATCGAACGGCTCTGTCGCCGTGATGCCTTCCTCCATCAGGTTCAGACGCCGGAACTGCACCTGCGACCGCAGGGACGGCACGATGCGAACGATGTTCTTCGCGGGGTCCTTGCTCCGGAGGAGATACTTTTTCTTGAGTTCCAAGGGAACGCCGGCAACGCGGTCCGCATCGTAGACGGCTTCCTTTGCGCGGTCGAGGACCTTCGTCGAAATGTCCGTCGCCAGGATGGAGAAGCGAAAACCGGGGTGCCGTTCGGCGTATTCCGTCAGGACCATGGCCAGGGTGTACGGTTCTTCGCCCGTGGAGCACCCGGCGCTCCAGACCAGAAAGGGATGTTCGTCCCCCGTTCCCGGCCCGTGGTCCTCCAGGAACTCGGGCAGGATGGTCTGCTCGAGGTACTGGAAGTGCGTCGGCTCCCGGAAGAAGTCGGTCTTGTTCGTCGTGACCGCGTTGAGCATGTGCACCAGCTCGTCGCGGCCGTCCTCTCCCGTCAGCCGTTCGAAATACTCGCCGAAGGAATCGATGCCGAGCGTCCGGAGCCGCTTTGCCAGCCTGGCCTCCAGCATCACTTTCTTGCTTTGCGGCATCTTGATGCCGCACTGGCTGCTGATGAACTCGCTGTAGCGGCTGAACTCGGCCTGCGTCATCGGCTTGACCGGATGGACGGAAAATCCCCTTTGTTCCATATCGTCGCCGGACCCGCCGCTACGAGGCGCTCGCCGCCGTCTCGCCGGCCTGCACCAGGGCCAGCTCGTCCGCGGAGAACACCCGGTCGACATCGAGGATGATGATGAACCGGTCGTCCCGCTTCCCCATGCCCTTGATGAACTCGGTCCGGAGCTTCGTCCCGATCCGGGGCGGCGCGGAGATGCTCGCGGCGTCGAGCTCGATCACCTCCTGCACCGAATCGGCGAGCGCCCCCAGAATGGTCGTGTCGTCATCCACCGTCACTTCCGTGATGATCACGCAGGTGTTCACCGTTTTCTCGGTCATGGTCAGGCCGAACTTGAGCCGGAGGTCAACCACCGGCACCACGCTCCCGCGGAGATTGATGACGCCCCGCATGAAATCCGGCGTGCGCGGCACCTTGGTCACCGTGGTGAAATCCAGCACCTCGCGCACCTTGCCGATGTCCAGGGCATAGACCTCGTCGGAGAGTTTGAAGGTCAGATATTGTGTCGTCATGGTTTCCGTTACGGCCATGGAAGCCTCCTGGTGAGGCAGGAGACAGGAGTCAGAAGTCAGTAGTCAGAAGAATTATTCGGCCTTCTCCTGGCTCCTGGATTCTGTATTCGGTCTCCTGTCTTTTTAGAACTTCTCAAACTCCTTGTCCTTGGCATCGCCCTTTGGGGCGGACTTGCCCATGTCAAGATGCACGCCCTTTGCGGCGGGCTCGGTCTTAGAATGGAGATGGGCCACATGGACCTTCGATGCCGCAGGCAGAGCCTTTCTCTGAACCTCGCGGAACGCCTTCCGGTCGAGCCGATCACCCCCGGCCCCGGTCTTGAAGAAGGCGACCGTGGTCTGGAGCTGGTCCGCCTGGGAGGAAAGTTCCTCTGCCGTGGAGGCCATCTCCTCCGCGGCGCCGGCGTTCTGCTGCACCACCTGGTTCAGCTGCTGGATCGCGCCGTTGATCTGGTCCGCACCCGATGCCTGTTCCTTGGACGACGCGCTGATCTCCTGCACCAGTTCCGAAGTCTTCTGGATATCCGGCACCAGCTTGGCCAGCATGGCGCCCGCCCGCTCGGCCACTTCCACGCTCGAGCCCGAGAGCTGGCTGATCTCCGCCGCAGCGGTCTGGCTCCGCTCCGCGAGCTTCCGCACTTCCGCGGCGACCACGGCGAAGCCCTTCCCGTGCTCGCCCGCCCGGGCAGCCTCGATCGCCGCGTTCAGGGCCAGGAGGTTGGTCTGGCGCGCGATCTCCTCGATGATGCCGATCTTCTCGGCGATCTGCTTCATGGCGACCACCGCGTCCGTCACCGCCCTGCCGCTCTCCTGCGCGTCGGCAGCCGATTTCTGCGCGATTTTCTCGGTCTGCATGGAGTTGTCGGCGTTCTGCCGGATCGTGGCATTCATCTCCTCAATCGACGACGATGCCTCTTCTGTGGACGCTGCCTGCTCCGTGGTACCCTGGGACATCTGCTGCGCGCCCGCAGAGAGCTGCTCGCTGCCCGAGGCCACGTTGTCCGCGGCGGTCTTCACATCGGCGACCACGGTCCGCAGCCGCTCCACCATGCCCTTCATGGTCATGAGCAGCTGGCCCAGTTCATCCTTGCCCCAGGCCGACACTTCCACGGTCAGGTCGCCGTTCGCCAGCTTGTCCGCGATATTCATGCCCTTCTGGAGCGGCAGCGTGATGGCCCGCGAAATGATCATGCTCGTCACGATGCTTAAGACAAGTGCGGTCAACGTCAGGATCGCCATGATCCAGGTGGTTCGGCTCGTGATCCCTTCGATCAACGGCTGTTCTTCATCCATGCGCTTGTTCGCCGCGTCGGCAAGCTCCTGTGCGGTTTTCTCGAGTTTGTGAATCGATTCCTTGTATTCATTGATCGCAGCATTGCCGTCTTGCGGCGTCGTGATCTTCTGGGTCTGGACCATGCCGAACACCTTGGCCATGCCGTTGGCATAGCTGTCCAGTTCCGCGCGCATCGTCCGGACCGCATCGGTATCCTCTTTCTTCTGGTCAGTGTATTCCGCTGCCTTTTCGATGTCGTTCAGCCGCGCGGTCAGATGCTCTTTCTGCTCGTTCCAGTCCTTCCAGTATCCCTGCTCCTTTTCGGCGTTCCCAATGTTCAGGAAGAGGTCTTTTTCAAAGCGCCTCAGACCGAGCACGTTCGCCCGGGCGCGCGCGGCATGCTCCGCAACGGTTGCATCGCCCTGAAGCAGATGAATCGTCGTGCCCGAGATGGAATGGACACCCCAGTAGCCGAGCCCTCCCAGCAGCAGGAGAAAGACCAGCAAAACACCGAACCCGATTCCCAGCTTCATTCCCACTTTCAAGTTCGAAAGCATGGCCAGCTACCTCCTTCGGTATGAGTGCCTCCCCTCACGCACAGGTTGATGATGCTCTTCCTTCGATCCCTTCGTCGTGCGGGATCATGCGATGCCCGTCTCCTCCCGCTCCACGCCCTGCACCAGCTTCGGCACGTCGAGGATCAGCGCCACGCTGCCGTCGCCCAGGATCGTTGCGCCCGACAGCCCCTCCACGCCCTTGTACATCTTTCCGAGGCTCTTGATCACCGTCTGATGCCCGCCGACGATATGGTCCACCACGAAACCGACGCGCAGGGCGTCCACCTTCACAATCACCACCTGTTCGATGGGCGGCCGCGCTCCCTCCACGGCGAACCGGTCGCGCAGCAGAATATAGGGAACGAGTTCGCCGCGCACCGGGAGGAGCGTGCGGCCGCTGGCGGACCGCTCCTCCGACGCCTTGAGCTCCACGCACTCATCGACAAGCGAGAGCGGGAACACGAAGTATCCACCGCCGATCTTGGTGAGGAACCCGTCGATGATGGCGAGGGTCAACGGCAGGGAAAGGGTGATCGTGGTCCCGGCACCCCGCGTGCTTTCGATGTCGATCGTGCCGCGCAGGGCGTCGATGGCCTGCTTCACCACGTCCATGCCCACGCCCCGGCCCGACACATCGGTCACCTGGCTGGCGGTGGAGAACCCCGGCAGCAGGACCAGCGAGAAGAGCTCCTTTTCGCTCAGGGAATCCTCGGGCGTGATCAGCTCCTTTTCGAGCGCCTTCTTTCTGATGGAGTCGGTGTTCATGCCACCGCCGTCGTCGCTGATGGTGATCAGCACGTGGGCGCCGGAATGCACCGCCGAGAGGTGAATGGTCCCGTGCCGCGGCTTGCCTGCCGCGACGCGGTCGCCGGGCATCTCGATGCCGTGGTCGATGCAGTTGCGGATCAGGTGCACGAGCGGATCGTGCAGCTTCTCGATCACCGTCTTGTCCAGCTCCGTCTCCGTGCCTTCCATGACCAGCTCGACCGCCTTGCCCAGGTTCTGCGAAAGGTCCCGGGCAACGCGCTTGAACTTGTTGAAGATCGTCCCGATGGGCAGCATGCGGATGCTCATCGTGTTGTCGCGAAGCTCGGCGGTGAGACGCTCCACTTCCTCGGCGATGGAGATGAAGGTCCCGTCGTTGGCGATCAGGGATGCCTGGCTCAGCCTCGCCTGGACCGTCACCAGTTCTCCCACAAGGTCCACGAGCTTGTCCAGTTTGGGCGACGCGACCCGGATGCTGGACATCTCCTCGGTCTTCTGGCGCTCGCGCCTCAGCTCGCGCACATGCTGCTGCTCCGTGAGCGCGGTCTCGACCTGATCGTGCTGCACCAGGCCCTTTTCGACGAGAACCTCGCCGATCTTCTTCTGCCCCACGTTGAGCCCTTTGATGTCCTCGGGCCGGAGGTCGCCGCGCTCGACCAGGATATCGCCGAGCCGCTGGGCTTCCTCGCCGCCCGAAAGCAGCGCGTCCACGTCGAACTGCTCGATCTTTACCTCGCTCACATCCTCGACGAAGATGAAGACGTCCTTGATCGCATCCAGTCCGCGGTCCGTGGTCAGGATGATGTCCCAGTAGACGTAGCACTGCTCCGCCTCGAGTCCGTCGAGGCCGGGGATCTCGTTCAGCTGCGCCACGATCTTGCAGGAGCCGAGTCCGCGCAGCTCTTCCAGCACCCGCCCCGGATCGGTGCCGAGCTGGAAGATATTGTGGGCCGGCCGGAACCGGATGCGGTAGGTCGCCTGCATCCGGACCTCCGGGACCACCACGACCGGCGGCGCGGGTTTCGGCTTTTTGGATTTGCCAACATAGCCCGCCGGCAGGAACCGCCTCAGCTGAACGGCGACCTGTTCCGTGGCGTCGTCCTGCGCATCTCCCAGGTTGTAATGCCGGTTGAAGAGCGCGGTGATCTGGTCGCGCGCCGCGAGCGTGGCATTGATGATCTCCTTCGTCACTGCCAGCTGGTCGTTCCGGATAGCGTCGTAGACCGCCTCGACTTCGTGGGCGAAATTGGATATGTCTTCGAAGCCGCAGGCCCCGCCCGATCCCTTGATGGTGTGCAGCGCCCGGAACACGCGGCCGATCAGGTCCTTGTCCTGCGGCGACTGGTCGAGGGCGAGCAGCGCGCTCTCGAGTTCGGCCACGAGCTCATAGGCCTCGGCCTTGAACATCTCCCTGAGCACATTCAGGTCAAAACCGTCATTCAGATCGTCGCTCATACGCCCCCGTCCCCTAGTGCGCGCCCTGCTTGCAGAGCCAGAAGCACGTGGTTCGCGTCGTTTCCCGGCATCCCACGTGCCGGGTGAACCCCATCTGGCCGATCAGCCGGACCAGCGGCTCCTGATCCAGTCCCTTGACGACCAGCTTCTTGCCGTGGTCGGCTGCGGAGCGGTGCGCAGAACAGAGGAGCTGCAGCACCGTCAGGTCCGCGTCCCCGATCGCCTCGAAGGTCAGCTCGACCTCTCCCGCCTGCTGAAAAGCGGACAGCAGGACCTGCTTCAGCGATGCCGCCTCCGCCACGGTCGCCGCCCCGCTCACGGAAATGATCTCGCGATCGCCGTTCCGATGCTGCTTGATGTTCACCTCTACCTCCTACGCCAGGAAGCGCCGCACCACATCGAGGATCTGCTCGGCGGAAAAGGGCTTCACGATCCAGCCGCTCGCTCCGGCTGCGCGGCCTTCCCGCTTCTTCGCGTCCTGCACTTCCGTGGTCAGCATGATAATGGGAGTGAATTTGTAGTCCGTCATGCCCCGGAGCATGCGGATGAACTCGATGCCGTCCGTCTCGGGCATGTTGAGATCGGTAATGACGAGGTCGAATTTGCGGCTGGAGAGAAGCGACAACGCCTCTTTCGGGCCCGATGCCGTAACCACATCGTACCCCGAGCCCTTGACAGCCAGGGTTACGAGCTGCCGGATCGCGGCGGAATCGTCAACAACCAGGAACGCCTTATCCATGCATCTTATCCTTCCTGCCGAGAGATTCGGCAACCGCTTCCTGCGTGCATCTGCTGCCTGCCGGCAACGGACCGATGGCCGGCCGGCGTGAGGGTTCCTGCCGCGAATGGTCCTGCCCGATGGGCGCTCAGAAAGATCGGGGATTGTACTACCTTCGACCGGGTTGACTGCGTACCTCAGCGCGCGCGTAGGATCTTCAGGGACTGTGACTCCTATTATAGCGAACAATTGCAGAGGCGCTATGCTTTTTTTCCATCCTGTCGGGAAAGCTGGGGAACCGTGATTTTTGAATAACAAGAGGTTACGCGGGGGAAACGGACGGTTGTCGCGGAAGGGAACAGCTGGTCCTTGGGGGGCGCGGCGAACTCCCCGTCTTACGCGGGAAGTTCGCCCATCGGCACGAACAGAACGGGCCACCGGAGCCGTTCCGGCTCATCCTGAAGCATTGCCGAAGCTTTTGCCAGCTCCGACGGCGTTGCGCTTCCTGTGGGCAGAAGAACGAGCGACACCGTTTCGTCGGCGGCGGCACGCAGGATCTCTTCATCGGGATATCCGGCTCGCTGCAGCGTTTTCGCTTCGATGCCCCGGGCTCGGAGCGTCTTTTGCAGAGCAAGAACGGCGTCGGTAATCCGCTCCTGCACGCGGCCGAGCTCTTCGCGCTCGGCGGGGCTGTAGAGATGAACGGGAACGATCCCGAGCACGAGCACCGTTGATCCCGTTGCCTTGGCTTCCTGCTCGATCAGATCGATTTCCGCGGCAGGCGTTCCTGCGCTGTCCACAGGCGCCAGGATCGTGCCGGGGATCACCGCGACCGGCCGGTCGGACATGCGCGACACTGCTTTGTACTGGGGAGTGACCAGCACGAGATCCGGTTTGAGCGTTGCCGACTGGCCGAGAATGGCGGAAAGGGGATCGCCCTCTGCTGAAAGAAAACGGACCTCGAATCCCCCGGCCTGCTCGGACACGATACTCCTTGCCTCGGCCTGGAACCGGGAGAACTCGGCCCGGGCCATTTCCTCTGCCCTCGGCCCGGCATCGTAATCGATAAACAGCGAAGGGTCGAACACCTGCAGGACCGTAATGTCGCCGCCACGGTCCTGCACCTTGCTCATGCCGTAGCGCAAGGCTTTCTTGGCGTGAAGTGTTCCGTCATATGCGATCAAGAGTTTCATGGCGCTCTTCCTTTAATATAATATCAATTAATTACCGCAACATCTTCAGACAGCGCTGCAGGATATTGTTGCATCTTATCTTTTTAAATAAAAGTTAAATAAAAGCGAAATCAATATGTTAGCCATGGCACAGCGCTTGCTTTACCACTTGTTAGTCATTCATCTCCGGTGCAAGGGAGCGAACCCATGAACCTGTCGATCAGCATCCTGCATCAGGCAGTCTGCATGTTCGGAATCCTGTTCACGCTGGCTGCCCTTCAGCCCGAGGCTGCTCTTTCGGCAGCCAGGCCTTTTCTTTCCCTCTGGCTCGCCTTCAAACGGTACCGACAATCGCTTGCCGTCAGATTCAAAAGCAACCGGTCCGAACGTTTCTGGGAGATCGATATGACCAAGTTCGAACCATGATGTTTCCGTACATCGTCGATAGAGTTTATACTGATTGCCGCAAGCTTTAAAGGGGCGCGAAAAAATTCGTTCAGAATACATCCGATTGCTGACCTTGATCCCGACTTCCTCGCGAGCTTCACTCCTTCGCGGTAAACAGTTTCCTTCTCCGTAAAAAATACCATCATAATGACCATGAACCTGCACTAGGACAACTTCGAAACCTCGTAGAGCATGTACAGCAAGAGACTGAAGGGTCCGATGGTCACCACAAGCGATGCGGTGGCGCTCAAGAACTTTCGGTACAGGTCCGCTCTTCCCATTGCCCCCGGCATCATCACCGATCCCAGGAACAGCAGCTGCAGCGCAAGCGCAAACCCGGAACTATGAAACAGGTACTCTAACTCCATGCCTTCCTCCAAAGGACAGCCCCTCCCGCAGGAAGGGCGTGATGGTCCGTCCGTTCATTACATCGACTTCTTCGATACCGCCAGCGAGGCTACCTGCATCTTCGCCGTCTCGCTCTCCAGTTCGACGAACTGCCGATAATTGCCGATCACGGAGCGGAACTTCGGCGGGCAGAGCAACACATCGACCTTCTCGCTCTTCGCGAAATCGATGACCTGCTGTTCGGGGTCGCCTTCGGTGCTGTACAGGCTCGCCGGGACGCCCTTCGCCGCGCCGGCGATGATCGCTTTCGCTTCATCGATGAACCGGCCCGCCTCGGCGCGCGCCGCGTTCCGCGCGTTCGGCGTTGCGTCATAATCCGCCATTGCCGAGCTGTCGAAGACATGCAGCGCCACGACCTCGCCGCCCTTTACCCGTGCCTTCTCGATCCCGTACGCCAGCGCTTCCTTTGCCTGCAGCGTTCCGTCGTATGCCACCATGATCTTCATTGTCTGCCTCCTTACGAGAGATTGGTTTGTTTGCTTTCTTGACCTCTCTTATAGCAGGAGGCGTGCCAAAAAAGGCAGCTGAAAAAACAAGGGGTTATAGCGCCGGCGCAGTGAAAAAACTGCGATAGAGCCTGCAAGGATATACTGCAGGATAAGCAAATGTTCTTGACCGGCAAAGCCATTTCCGATATTCTCGCGCTATCGGGAGACATTGCCCGGCAGTGCCTTCTTCATCAAGACTCTCCCGCAGCATGCAGAAGAACCCCGGAAATCAAGAGACCGCGAGGTCACTGAACAGAAACAGATCAGGAACATATCAGAATCTGCGATCCTGGGGAGGTTCGCCATGAAGAGCTTCACGATCACGAGGATGATTGCAGCGCCAACGGAGAAAGTGTGGTCAACGGTAAAGGATTTCCATCGTACGCCCGGACCGGGGGTGAAGGTCGAGATGGTGACGGCCGGCAGCGGCCCGGAAGGCGCGGGCGCGGAGCGGACCATCACGATCGGAAGCGTCAAGGTGCGTGAGCGGCTCCTGTCCATGGGCCCGGGAACAACGTTCACCTACCGCATCCTCGCCGGTGCGCCGATGAAGGACCATAAGGCCACGGCAACATTAGCACCGAACGGGACATCGACCGAGATCCGCTGGGACGTGTCGTTTACGCCGAAGGTCCCGGGGATCGGCTGGATCGTGGCGATGGTGACGAAGAAAGCGGTGAACCAGTACCTCGATGCCGTCGAACGGTCGATAAGGTAAAAGGTAGACCCGAACGACGTTATCAAATGGACCCTGCTGGGTCATTCCGGCATGTCCGGAATCTTTCTTCGACATTGCTCTCCACGCCTCACCTTTCACACGGCAACTCTAGCCCTTTACCCCTCACCGTTTCATCCCCCCCTACCCGAACGGGCAGTGCTCCCGCCCCGTACTGTTCTGCAGTTTTTTCTTGCCACTCATAAGGGAAAATAGTATCCTCGCATTTGCAGGGCGCAGAAAAGCGCGTAGTCATCGCGCGGGTCACGCAAGGGACGGACGAGAGTGGTGGCGCAGGCGGAAGGTCTCCCTAATTGTCGAATGACATGAAGGAGAAGTAATGGCTATTACCCGAAAGTTCAGAACAACGATCCTGCAGCGTGCGGAGTCGGATGCGGCATTCCGGCGGCATATGCTGACCGAGGCGGTCAATGAACTGCTTGCCGGGGATCTCGCCGCAGGCAAGGCCATGCTTCGCGACTATATCAACGCGACCATCACGTTTCAGCAGCTGGCGAAGAAGCTCAAGAAAACGGATAAGAGCGTTCACCGCATGCTCGGACCGCGCGGCAATCCCCGGGCGGACAATATCCTGGAGATCATCAAGATCCTGCAGGTAAATGAGCGAGTTACACTGCGGGTGGAAGCGAAGAGGGCGGCATAGGAGAAACATAAACATTAAAGACCTGACCCCCGAGCGCTCCGCAGTTTTTTCTTGCCACTCATAAGGGAAAATAGTATCCTCGCATTTGCAGGACACAGAAAGACGCGAAAAGCGCGCAACAGCTCAGAAGAACACAACCAGAAGATCGGCGGAGAATTGCAGGCTCAAGGAGATTTGATATGGCATGGAAGGAAGTAACTGCTGAAGAACTGGCAAAGACCCTGGGAGCGAACGTAGCCGAGGTCCGGGAGAAGCAGAGGCTGGTCAAGGTGATCGTCAAGACGCGGAAAGAAAAAGACCTGTCACAGGCTGCTCTGGCAAAGAAGCTCGGGATCAGCCAGGCGCGGGTGGCGCAGATCGAGTCCGGCATAGGCACCGCGAAGGTCACATTCGATGTGCTCTTCAACATGCTTGTCGCCCTGGGGCTGGACTATAAGGTAGTGACGAAGAAGGCGGCGTAGGAGAAATATAAACATTAAAGACCCCCGAGCGTTGGTGGCGTAGGCGGAAGAAGCGAGTCTGGCGAGACATAAATATTCAATACCTGACCCTCAGGGTCTTTTTGAACAGGGATATAAGAATGAAAGTCCTTTTCTTCTGGATTGATATTGGTTCCGGCCATAAGCCCAGTTTTCATCATGGGATTGCATGGATATCGGGTAGGCTCATTTCCGAAGGACATGAAGTGAAATGCATGAGGGTGACGCAAGTGGATGATTTGAGCCCATACGGCCAGATTGTTGCAGACTTGCGTCCAGATGTCGTGGGCATATCGATAACGACCAACCAAAGAAAATATTTGGAAACCGTAGTGGCGGAGGTCAGAAAAAGGCATTCAACGCCCATTGTCGTCGGTGGTGTGCACTGTATCCTGGATCCTGCAGATGTGATCGCGTGCGATGGGATCGACGGGGTCTGCGTTGGTGAGGGTGATCTGCCGATGTCCGTGTTGATGAGTAAGCTCTCTCGTGCCGAGGGCTATAGTGATACTCCTTCTTTTTGGTGGAAGATTAAAGGCCTGCAAGAAAATAAGACGGAGATTGTAAAGAACGCATTAGCTCCTTTCGAGGATGATCTCAATTCATTGCCACTTCCGAATTACTCGGTGTTCGACGCGGACGCGCTCTTAAAAGAGCTGGCCGGCTATTTCAATGTGATGGTGAGCCGGGGTTGCCCGTATAATTGTAGCTATTGTTGCAATCACGCGATCAGGTCGGCTTATCGACGGCTAAGCGGATACTTCAGGATTCTTACTCCGTCAAATGCCGTCTCTCTTATAAAGGGCTGCATGGATCGTCATTCCGGGATAAGAGGATTTATCTTTGAGGATGATCTCCTCCTTTGGGACAAAAACTGGTTTCTGGCCTTTGCCGATGAATATCGAATGAAAATAGGCCTTCCCTATATCTGTAACGGCCATATAAATTCTGTCGACCAAGACATAGTGAACGCACTTGTAATGTCAGGATGCAGATCTGTTATGCTTGGCCTGGAAAGCGGAGATGAAGAACTACGTGCTACGCTCTTGCGACGCCACTACAGTAATGAAAAGGTTATGGCTGTAGCCAACCTATTTCATAAAAGTGGCATTCAATTTTTTACCTACAATATTTTCGGTTTTCCTTTTGAGACAAAAGAACAGATGGCGCGCACAGTGCAGATCAATACTGCAATCAGACCTCATTCCGGACAGGCGTTCTTTTTCTATCCTTATCCAGGAACTGATTTATATAATCTCTGCAAAGAGCATAATTTGCTTAATCGTTCCGAAATGGAATCAGTTTCAGGATATCGCGAAAAGCCAACGATTAGATTAACTAATTGCAGCATCGAAGACTGTATACGTCAACACAACACGCTGCAGCTATACTTCATTTCTCGCAGATTTGCAAGAGTGTTGAGTCTGGATAGTAAACTGCTGGACAAAACGATCCATTCGTTATTAATGATATATCCCTCCTTCCTTGTGAGGTTGTTCTCCAAAGAAAATGTTATTAAAAAGGTTCTTCGATGGATCCAATACAGATTCTTGAGATAATCGGCCTTTCAGAGCGAAAGGCCTCAGGGTCCTGCGGTTTGACATTTTGTCTTACGAGAACCAATAGGTTCCTCACCTTCCCCCCACCCAGGGACGGTCTGGGGTCAGGCTTCAGAATTAGTATTTGAGCAGATATTATGATGAGAATATGAATATTGAAGTCTGACCCCAAACGGACTCGGTTCCGCTTTTCTTCGCAGCAACCCCACCGACAGCACCGCTACCCTGGGGGAAGATTCGCGTCCTGCAGCAGCTTCCTTCCTTCATCAAATACGTGTATAATTTGGAAGGCCTCTATGCCGCTGGATTGCCTGCGGACCCGGAAACCACACGGGCAATTCCGATCCGGAGCAATGGTCGTGTTCAACGGAGGAATGATCCGGTGAAATCCGAAACAAGCACCTGGTTTACCTTTTATGGGAGGCCTCAGGGTCAGGTCCTGCGGTTTGACATTTTGTCTTACGAGAACCAATAGGTTCCTCACCTCCCCCCACCCGGTTCCTCCTTTCTCCTCAGCAGCCCCACCGGCAGCACTGCTATCCACAGCATCACCACCCCCAGCATCATCCGCGTTCTCTGCACTCTCGGCGAATAACGTTGCACGGCTTTTGACGTCCTCTGTTTTTCTCTGTGATCTCTGTGGCAAGGATTTCCCCCTACCCGTTCGGGTAATACCCATCCCACCCGGTATCCAGTACATTACTTCACATCACGAACCCGCGAATTGCGAGCGGGAGATAATTCCATGCCTATATCTCTTTTTAGATATGTCGACGTATTTGGTTATCCGGAGTCCGATCCGGCCACGGTTCTGGAGATGTTGTCGCAGTTCGAAGGGGAGAAACATCATTCATCCCCGCACTATATCTTTCGAAGGCCGTCTACTGAAAAAGGTGATACACGGAAATCCTCGGCAGATTCTGCGGTATCATTCTTCCCAGCCGACCCTGGAATCTAGCTGCCTTCCTTCCGACGTTTTATCGGCCTGTCTACGCACTATCGATAAGCCATCATTCTTTCTATGTCTGCTCAAATAAAGCACAGACGATTAGTTCGTCGTTGCAGAAAGGAGCAAATAAAATGGTCAATCACAAAATATATTGACATTGGGTAATCTCGACCGTAATATCATTGCTGCGACGCCCAAACAATCATGGCCTCTATTCCTGTAAAACTTCTTCATTCTCCTTGTCAGTCCTTCGAGGCCCGTCTCGCTCCCGAGACCGGATCAGCCTGGGATATATCTCACGCGTCGCTCGCGCTGAACGGTTTGTCCTTCGGTAATCGCCGGTTCGGCTGGCATGGCGCCTGGTCGTCCTGTTCGCGCTACTTCATGATAAACGAGTGGCTCAATGTGCACACCGCCAGATGCCCGGACATGCAGCTACTGGTCATCGATGTCCACGAAGGGAAGGAGTCCATTGTCGAAAAGGTCAGCTCTGGATTCATTGAACCGATGGGCTTCCGAGATGAAGAAATAAAGTACTGCAAAATCGCATCTGGCATTGGCAATCGTTCTGTTCACCATCTCCCTGTAAGCGCTCTCACCGAATGGCGCGTTGTTCGTTAGCATCGAACACGCGCCAATTTCTTTCCCCAGTTCATTTTGCACCCCTACCCGTTCGGGTACAATCGGGGTATTGACCCTCTAGATCGTTTCTGTTTTAATTGATTTCATCATGAATATGTCAGTCGAGATGCACTTCGTTGCAGCATTTTCGACCACACACAATTCTTGACGAGGAGGATCCCATGCCCGCGAAGAAGGTTGGTACGGCCGGAGCGAAGCAGCGCCAGCGTCTTGTCAAGAAGCACGGAGTCACGACCAGTGAGAACGACAACCTCTCGAAGGGAATGTCGAGCCTCGTCCCGAAGGATTACCGGGATTCCGGTCGTTTCATCGACAGCGTTCAGTGGAACCTTGAGTGGTTCGGCGCGGCCAAGTCGCGCGAGAAGGACAAGCGGCGGTTCGATCTCGTGGTCGACATCCTGGCCACGCTGAACAGCGACCTCTTCGTACTCCAGGAAGTCGCCGGCCCGTCCGAGGACGGCCGGTATCCCGGGATCATGGACAGCGTAGCCGAGGAGCTGACCAGACGCGTCGCCGGGGATTACCGCGTCGCCTATACCAATACCGGCGGGGAGCAGCGCGTGGCCATGATGTGGGACAGCGACTGGCTCCGTTCCAAGAGCGAGGTTGCAGAGCTGTTCGAGAGGGGACACTATGCCGGCAATAAAAAGAAGGACCCCTTCGCAGGTCGGACCCCGCTCCTGGGCTATTTCTCCCTCCGGATCCCTTCGGGCAAGAAACAGGAGCCTGGCGCCGACCGGTTCGACTTTCAGAACCTCGGCGTTCACTTGAAGGCAATGGAAGAGGGTGCAGCGCAGCGGCTCGAATCAGCCGGGATCCTCGCGGACTGGCTCAAGAACAAGGCCCCGCTCACCGATAACGACGTCATGATCATGGGTGATTGGAACGTCCCGCCGGACGCCGCCTGCTGGAAGCCCTTCCACGACATGGAGAGGGCGGACACCAACGTCCACTTCACCGACATCAACGACCAGAGCGACTTCTCCTATCTCTGGCACGCGAACCGCGACCAGAAGTTCGTGTCGCGCATTGATCTGACCGTCATGAGCCTGTCCTCGGAGACGGAGTATAAGATGGCCGGCAGGGTTGTCCGCTGGAAACCGATCCAGGACGCCATCAAGGAATCGAAGAACATCACGGACAAGAAGGTGAAGGACGTGATGAAGGAGCTCAAGGACACCATCAGCGATCACATGCCGACGATTAGCAGGTTCTCCATTGCAAAATAACTTATGAGCAGAATCCAATACAGATCAAAAACAGATGAGGTCTTCGTACGACCTGTCAATGTAGAAGAGGAGATAATTATGCAACAGCAGATTGAACAGATAGAAATTCCAGCAGAAGAAATTGAGAAAGAAACCAAAGCAGCAGGGGAATCATCACTCGCTGAAAAGATCGTACAACAGAAATATCGTCAGTATTTGAAAAACAGCCGGATGTACAAAAAGCTGTATTATTCGACTCGTCTTTTGGCAGCATTATCCGCTGGGCTCTTGCCATTCGTCGTTACGACGAAACCTTCGTTAGCTACTGCCCTATCAATAGTAATTGTACTTTGTGCTGTCACTGACACTGTGTTCGATCCAAGAAGCAAATGGAGGCTTTATTCTAAAGCAACAGATCTTCTTGCTGTTGAAATGATTAAGAGCCGAGGTGAATATGAAAAATATCAAAGGAATCTCGAAATACTGCTGGCCACCGAGGGAAAAGAGTTAGCCGGTTTGAAAGGGTTGGAAGAGATACTGCAAAGCATGCAGAAGGGGCAAAAAAATCCAACTCCTTAGCCTTGTGGATTGATTGAATTATTCGCTGTGATAGTGAAAATCCGTTCGCTATAAGCCAGGTGGAGCTTAAACGATCGAGATAGAAATGTCCGCTCTTAGCTTTTCATTTGCATTGAGGGGGAGACATGCCGCTCAGTAATGGCTACGGTGTCGTGATCGGCACCATCGGCAACTACTATCGCGATCCGCCGGACAACTACGGAAAATATTATCACGGCAATGTCTACGTGAACACGCCGGCGGGGGACTATCACTGCGCGATCGATGTCGATTCGAAGAAATCCTCGATCGGCGTCGAACGCCGGATCGTGCCCCTGACCAGCAGTCAACTAGCGAACCTCATCATGCTCGGGACCGGCTATCATTCCCTGGCGTCGAATTCCATTTCCGGCGCGATCGATTACGTGCGGAGTCCCCTGCTGCCCCAGAGCATCACGCTCAGATGCCCCTACCTCTTCAGGGCGATGAGAGCGATCCTGCCCCTAGAGCTGGTCATAAAGTTTCCCTGGAAAAAAGGCACGGACATCGAGGCGCTCGGTGACCTGGAACCTCTGGTCTTTACCACGAAGAACAACGGGCTGAAGGCCTACATCTTCGGCGAGCCCTTCACGTCCGGACTCGGCGTTCACAATATCCATCAGAACCAGGGAGACCCGGCGGGAACGACGTGGTGGGCGGAGAACGGCATCTGGCAGGACGGGTGCACCATTCTCCAGCAGAGCAGCGATCTCTATATGGCCTTTTTGAACAAGTTCACATCACAATCCTATCTGACTGATGATAACGGACATCCCCTATAGACAACGATATGCTCACGATGAACATACGACGGCTCTCGGCGGCTCTGGTGTTCATGATCTCTGGCTGCGCAGATCGATCTGACTGGAAGATGCTGTTTCGTTCGAATGACGGGTATATGTTCTTCTTCGCTCTTCTGTCGTATTTTATCGGCGGAATACTGATCATCAAACCGCCAAGCCTCTCAAGATGGAAACGTTCGCTGCAACGCATTCTTATTGGAGCATTCATTGCCCTTTTATTCGGAAATCTGATCGCCTGGTTTTATGCGCAAGGGACCGACAGGGGCGACACTGCCAGTGACATCCTGGTGGCGTTTTCCTACATGTTTGTTCTGCTCGCGATCATAGTCAACCATGAGTGGTATGAAATAAAGAAATAATGTGTCCGTTCTTGAGCGACCGATGGCGCTGACAGCCGCGGTCCCGCAACGTCTTCCCCAGAGGCTGCCCCCCAGCCTCTGCAACTTGGCCCTCTTCCCCGACCATGACCCGGGGAGGAGGGCATTCTTCGCGGGCCAGACACCACCGTTCTGCTCCCCCACTCACCTCCCCGCACCCGGTTCCGCCTTTCTCCTCAGCAGCCCCACTGACAGCACCGCTATCCTGGGGGAAGATTCGCGTCCTGCAGCAGCTTCCTTCCTTCATCAAATACGTGTATAATTTGGAAGGCCTCTATGCCGCTGGATTGCCTGCGGACCCGGAAACCACACGGGCAATCCCGATCCGGAGCAATGGTCGTGTTCAACGGAGGAATGATCCGGTGAAATCCGAAACAAGCACCTGGTTTACCTTTTATGTGATCCTGGTGACGTATGCATTCATCTCGAAACTGATGGTGAACGAGATGGCAAAAAAAGTGATGAAAACAAAACAATGGCCGCCGCCGGACGCTTCTCCCGATCCTTCCCGGAAAGGTTCGGTCCTGGATTCCCTCAGGCAGCCGCTGTTCGGCGAACCTGCGATCAAGACCGCCAAGCGGTACGTGATCATGGCCGATGTCTTCCTGTGGTGCGTCGCGGGGTCGTTCGTTCTCTATGGGCTCTTCTTCCAGCGGTCCTAACGTCCCATGAGCACGCTCATCAGGCCGTTCACGAACGACCGTGCCGAAAACCGCCCGGGCGTCGAGCTGTTCATCTGGCGGGCCGGCGTTCTTTGCGTCCTGCTTGCCGCCACCGTCGTTCTCTTTGCTTTCCAGCTCGACCGCATGTCCCTTGCCAGGAAGGCTGTCACGGGGTCTTGGTGCCTTCTTCTGCTGCTCCTGCTTCTGTATCACCTCCATCTTATCTTCCTGTTCAAGAAGCTCTGCATTACCGTCGCGGCCGACAGCCTGACCATTCGATCCTTTCTGGTTCACGAGGAGATACCGTTCCGCGACATCCGGGAGCTGAAAAGCCTGGCAAAGGAGAAGCTGGAGATCAGGAAGAAGGGGCTCTTTTCCTATTTCCGGGAGGCGCCGCAGATCGTCTATCCCGTGGCGCAGATCGGCTCCTGCACCCTGGAGAAGTTCGGCACGGTGAGGTTCTACAGTTTTCTGGACAGTCTCGGGCAGCCCAAAGACCTGCTCTTGATCAGAACCGGCGAAGACCGTCGGTTTGCTGTATCCCTGATCAACGCCGATGAGCTCAGGGACGCGATCGACCGGTCCAGGGGCTGATCCTTTTCAGCAGGGACGCCCGAGGCGGGAAGGCGTGGAGTACCGGTCCCTGCAGTGTCATCCGCGCTCGTCCCCTTCTTCCTCGTTCTTATCGTCTTTCCGGAAAGCAGCCGAGGCAATGCCGTACTTCCGCATGATGTGCTGGAGCGATTGTCGCTCCATACCGGCGGACTGGGCAGCCAGGGAGACATTGCCCTGGCTCCGCCGGAGCAGGTTCGAGATATATTCGATGTTGAAGGAGGCGAGCACCTCCCTGCGCGCGTCCCGGTACGCGAGGCCGTCGGTCTCCGGTGCGGCGTTCCGCGCGACGACGGGTTCGGCGTTCGCGCGGAAGTCGGACGGGGAGAGCATCTCGCTCTTCGAGAAGATGACGGCCCGCTTTATCTCGTTCTGAAGTTCCCGCGCGTTGCCCTTCCACTGGCGCGAAACAAGGAACTGGATCGCCTCTTCCGTCAGCCGCTTCCGGTCCAATCCAAGCTCGCTGCAAAAGAGGGAGAGAAAGTGGTAGGCGATGAGGGGGATGTCCTCCGGGATGTCCCTGAGCGGCGGGGTATTGACCGAAACGACGTTGAGCCGGTAGTAGAGATCGGACCGGAACAGTCCGGCAGCCACGTTCCCGGCGAGGTCCCGGTTCGTTGCCGCAATGACCCGCACATCGACCCTCCGCGTGGCCGTATCGCCCAGCGGCTTCAGCTCCCGTTCCTGCAGGACCCGCAGCAGCTTCGCCTGCAGGGAGGAGGAGATGTCGCCGATCTCGTCCAGGAGCAGCGTGCCGCCCTGCGCCACCTGAAAAAGACCTTCCCGGTCCGTCAGGGCCCCCGTGAACGCGCCTTTGCGATACCCGAAGAGCTCGCTTTCCAGGATGGTCTCGGGGATCGCCGGACAGTTGACCGCCACAAAAGGCTTGCCCGTCCTGCCGCTGAGATTGTGGATCATGCGGGCCGCCAGTTCCTTGCCCGTGCCCGTTTCGCCGGTGATGAGCACGGTAACGTCCGCCCTGGCCACCAGCCTGATGGTGTCGATGAGCTCCTGCATGCGAGGCGACTCGCCGACGAAAAAGGTTTCCTTCTCCTTCTTTCGGATCCTTCTCTCGAGATCGGTGTTCTTGCGCCGGAGGTCCTCATGCTCCAGCGCCAGCCGCACCGTGTGCAGCAACCGCTCCTCCTCGAAGGGCTTGGTGATGAAGTCGTAGGCCCCCTCTTTCATGGCCTCCACCGCCGTTTCGATGGCGCCATACGCCGTCATGATGATCACCGGGACGGGGGCGTCTTGCTTCCTGACCTGCCGCAGGAGCTCCATGCCTCCCATGCCCGGCATCTTCATATCCACGAGCAGGCAGTTGACGATGTGCTCCCTGAGGACCCGCAGCGCCTCTTCCGCGCTGCCGGCAGCAAGGGTCTCCGCGTGCAGGGTGCTTCCGATCAGCCGCTCGAGCAGCCGGGTCATGTCCCGGTTGTCGTCAACGATAAGAACCTTCTGCTTCATCCTTCTCTCCCGCAAGGGGGAGCCACAGCGTGAACGCCGACCCCTTTCCCTTTTCGCTCGCCACCGTAAGCTCTCCCCGGTGCTCCTTCACGATCCCGTAGCTAACCGCCAGCCCCAGCCCGGTTCCCTCGCCCGGGGGCTTTGTCGTAAAGAAGGGCTCGAAGATCTTGTTCCGGATCTCCTCGGGAATGCCGCAGCCGGTGTCGGAAAAGACGATCCTCGCGCCCCTTCCTTCCCTGTCCCAGGAGGTCCTGACGGTAAGACGCCCCCCGGGCTGCATGGCCTGAAAGGCGTTCAGCAGGAGATTCGTGAAGATCCGCTTCAGCTTGTCCTCGTCGGCGGCGACACGGGGCAGGCCGGGGGCGTACTCGCGGGTGACGGCGATCCCCCCGCTGCGGAACGTCTCTTCCAGTGGCACCAGCGCCGCCTCGACAGCGGCGTTGATGTCGGTGGGGATGAGAGTGGTCGTTGTCTGGCGCGAAAAGTAGAGAAGGTCCTCGACGATCTTCTTGCACAGCCGGGCGTTCTTGTAAACGATGTCCAGGTCTTCCCTGACCTGCTGCGTCGCGTTGCATTCCTTGCGCAGCATGTTCGTATAGCCGAGGATCAGGCTGAGCGGATTGTTGATCTCGTGGGCCACGCCAGCGCCGAGCCTGCCGATGGACGCCAGCTTGTCGGCCTGCAGCACGCGCTCCTCCATCGCCATGCGCTCCTCCTCGGAGGTCTTCAGGTGCGCCATCATGCGATTGAAGGACCCGGCCAGCTCCGACACCTCGTGGTAGTCCGGCGCGTCGAAATGAATGTCCAGGCCCCGGTGCCGGTTCACCACGTCCTTGAAGAAGGAGCTCATCCGCTTCATGGGAAGGACCGCCACGCGGTAATGGAAGTAGTTGAGGAGGACGAACAGCATCCCGATGACCGCGACTCGGATAAGGAAGAAGGAAAGGGCGGCGTGCCTCAGCTGCCTGAAGGCGCCGCTCACCGGCGCCGCGATCGACTCAAGGCCGACTACCTCGCCCACCTTCCAGTGACGGCCGTGTACCGTGCCGTAGTGCCGCGTGATGGACTCCGGGGAAGAGGCGGGGTTCCCGTGGCAGAGCAGGCACTCTTCCTCCGCAACGACCGCCTTCACGTGCAGAAAATAATCCTCGCCGTTCCTCGAGACCAGGCCCTTCCATTGCCGCTCGGAACCCGCTTCGGTGCGGAATCGCCTGATAAAGCCTTCCTCAAAGGCATCGGCCTTGTTCTTAGGATTCATGGGGTCGAGGGCCACCCGCCGGTAGATGTAGTGGGGAAAGCGCTGCTTGAACCGCTTCATGATCCCCATGTTCATGAAGGTGCTGGACATGACCTGCTGAATGAAGACGTTCCCGGGGAGGGCGTGGAATATCTGGGGCCGGAGCTCGTCGCGGGCATAGGCCATGGTGGCGTCGATATGCCCGAGCACGATGTCCGTCTTCTCGTAGGCTTCATTGATGTACATCTTCTTCTGATATTCGTAGGTGAGAAAGGAGAGGAGGGCGATAGCGCACAGAAGGAGAATGCTCAGGCCGATCATGAACTTGACCGAAAGCGTCAAGCCGCCCCGTTTTGGAATGCTGTTCAAGGGTGAACCTCAAAAACCGGAACAACGATCCTGCGACAACGAAAAGGAGCCGAATACAACCGCTTGTTTAGAATACTGAGGTTTTCGAAATAATGCAACACATTCCGGGACCAGTGAACTGCAGAAATCAGATGGCAGTGCCAGCGATTTCTTGCTGCAAGAAAACGATCCGCCGAAAAGCCGCACAATAAAGCATCGTAATAACAATGTATTGGCAGCGGCCCGATCTGGCACGGCTATTGCTCTATGCACCGTCCGGGTAGGGATAGTCAGCACGATCTTGAACACACGGGGTACTGAAATGAGACCGAACGTGGAAAGAATACGAAAACGCATTCATGAACATGCCGGCGGGAAGTGGTTTCTGCTCTTCACCGTCCTGCTCGGCGCGGCCATGTCCGCGGTCGATGTCAGCATCGTCAACGTGGCCCTGCCGACGCTCAAGCATACCTTCGGGGTCCCCATGGCAGTCATCGAGTGGGTCGCGCTGGCCTACATGCTCACGCTGACCATCTTTCTTCCGCTCTTCGGCAGGCTCGCCGATATGTTCGGACGGTCGCGGCTCTACCACACGGGGTTCGTGGTTTTCACCGGGGGGTCGCTGCTCTGCGGCATGTCGCCCGGCGCGGGCTTCATGATCGCCGCCCGCGTCGTCCAGGCTGTCGGGGCCGGGCTGTTGCAGGCCAATTCCGTCGCCCTTCTTACGGACGCATTTCCCGCGCAGGAGCGGGGCAAGGTCATCGGCATCCAGGCCGCCGTACAGGCAATAGCGATGTCGATCGGTCCTTTCATCGGCGGCATCCTGATCGCCACTGTGGGCTGGCAGGCCATCTTCTACGTAAATATCCCCATCGGCATCGCGGCGACGATCGCCGCCCTGTTCATCCTTCCACGCGACCGGAAGGCCGAGAAGAAGGAAAAAGTCGATTACCTCGGGGCGCTGCTCCTGGCCGCGGGACTGGCATGCATCGTCCTGGCCTTCAACGAGGGAGTAACGATCGAATCGGGCTCATCCACGACCATCGTGTTCCTCATGCATGCCGGCATCCTGCTCAGCCTGTTCATGATGACCGAGCTGCGGGTGGAACATCCGCTGATCGACCTCGCGCTGTTCCGGAACCGCACGTTTCTCATCGGCAACCTGACCAGCATGCTTTCCTATTTTGTCCTGTTCGCGGTCATGTTCCTCATGCCCTTCTATCTGGAAAAAGCCCTGGGCTGCAGCGTCACCCTCACCGGCGCGCTCCTGACCCCGCTGCTCCTTGCGATGGCGGTCACGGCCCCGTTCTCGGGCCACATCTCGGACCTCTACGGACCGCGGCTCATCACCACGGCGGGCATGCTCCTGTCCGCAGCGGCCTGCTTCGCGCTCCTGCGGATGGGGGCCTCCGCGCAGCTGCCCCTGCTGGCGGTGGTCCTGGCCCTTCTCGGCGTGGGCATGGGGATGTTCATTACGCCCAACAACAGCGCCGTCATCGGTTCGGCTCCCCAGGGAAAGCTGGGGGTGGCGGGCGGCGTCCTGAACATGATGCGGTCCCTCGGGCTTGTCTTCGGCGTGAATATCTCGGGACTGATCTTCACCACGCTGGAGCGCAGATACCTCTCCGACAACGGCTATCCGAACATCGAACGCGTATTCGTGAACACCAGCATTCCCCTGTCGCTCAAATCCGGCGCGTTCATGCACGGGTTCATGATGGTGATCATGGTCCTTATGGCGGTTACCGTGCTGTCGGCGTTCCTTTCGTCCGTCAGGAACGTCGGGACAGCCCCCATCGTGGACCCTGAAGCAACGGAAAGGACGCTCGTCTCATCGGGATTCTTCAACGGCTTCAGCCGGGAGAGCAAGGGAATGGCCCTGTTCATCATGCTCCTTCTTGTTGCCGGGGTCACCGGAGCCTTCGCCTCTTCCCGGCTGGTCGATACGGCCTTTGCCGCCTCGAAAACGGCGCAGGGCCCGCAAGCCCGCTACCAGGACGGCCAGGGGCACAAGCCCGGCATGCGGGAATGGGCCTACGACCTGTTCAGCAACGTCAATTAAGGATCAGAGCGCATCATTTTCACCAGGATATCCATCACAGGAGGTCATCGAAGAATGAGCGGTCCCCGAAGTCTTCATCCGTTCTTGTCGGGTTAGGTGCATAAAGCTTCCTTTCCGCGCCTGTCAGCCGAAACCTGGCAGCATGCCGGCAGGAGACGCTCCTCTCGGCGCTGGCTTGTATTGAATCGCATAAAAAATACCATCTCATGGAGGTCGCATCATGGCAGCAAGTTGGCTTTTCTTACTCACCTGCAGTTTAAGCGGCGCTTTCCTGTCCAGTCTGCTCGGGATCGGTGGCGCCATCTTCATCATCCCGATCATCATGTTCTTTCAAAAGAGCGTGGGCCTGGACCTCGGGATGCATCAAATAAGCGCCCTGACCACCCTTTTTGTCTTTGTCGCGGGGGTCATCGGCTTCTGGGCGCACGGCCGGCATTACAAAATAGAAAAACGGCTGGTGATCATCACGGGCGCCTGCGCATCGGTCGGGGCGCTTGCAGGAGGAGTGGTCCAGTTCTATCTGCCGCATACGGTGATCCTGGCGACGTTCATCGGCCTTCTGTTCCTCATCGGCGGCCTGATGATCTGGCCGATCAAGAACGAGAACACCGAGATTCCCGATTATTCGCTGACGAAGACGATCATCGGCTGCGTGACCGGCGGCTTCCTGGCGGGCATGGTGGGCATCGGGGGAGGCACGATCCTCGTTCCCTTCATGATCGTCTTCCTCCGCATCCCCACGCGGCCGGCGATCTCGACCGGCCTGGCCCTGGTGATGCTGGCGGGCTTCTTCGGATTGCTCGGCCGGCTGGGACATGCCTCCTCCGTTCCCTGGTCCCTGGGCATTCCCCTGGTGCTCGGGATCCTGCCGGGCAGTCTGCTGGGGACCTATACCAACAAGCGCATGCCGACTGCCGTGCTGCGCAAGAGCTTTGCGGTGGTGATCCTGGGCCTGGCAGTCCAGCAGGTCACGAGCTTGTTCTGATCGATTTTTCAAAGGAGCGTGGGGAAGCATGTCAATCAAGGGAAACGGATCGCCATCCGGAAGCTATATACGGAAACTATTGGAGCACTGGCGGGATTTCCGTCTGAAGCTGTTCTTTGAAGGTATCCTTGCGGGGGCCTTTGCCGGACTCGTCGTGGTCGGGTTCCGGCTGGTCCTGGCCTGGGCAGGGCCGGCGCGGGACCGTCTGTTCGGCGCTCTCCGGTCAAGCGCGCCCGGCTGGACCGCGCTCTGGGTGGTCTGTCTCATCGGCATCGCCGTGATCCTGGCGTGGCTGATCGAGAAAGTTCCGATGTCCACGGGCAGCGGGATTCCCCAGGTCAAGGGCATCCTTGCCGGACTGCTCCAGGCAGCGAGCTGGATCAAGATCGTGGGGGCGAAGTTCGCCGGCGGTTTCCTGGGCATCGGGGCCGGGCTTTCCCTCGGCCGGGAAGGTCCGTCGGTACAGCTGGGCGCCGCCGCGGGCCAGGGGGTGAGCCGGCTTCTCGGCCGGCCCGCGCTGGAGGAGCGATATATGCTCACCTGCGGGGCCAGCGCCGGACTGTCGGCAGCCTTCAACGCGCCGCTGGCGGGCGTGGTATTCGCGCTCGAGGAACTGCACAAGACCTTTTCCCCGGCGCTGCTTACCTCCGCTATCGGGGCTTCGGTCACGGCGGACCTGGTCAGCCGGTTCGTTTTCGGGCAGGGTCCGGTCTTCGACTTTCACAATATTCCGCTGATGCCGTTTCCGTATTACCTGCTCATCGTCATCCTCGGTCTCGTGGTCGGGGCCTTCGGGGTCCTGTTCAACGCGACCCTGGTCAATTCGCAGAAATTCTACGAGAAACTGCCGCTGCCCGCGCGGCTGAAGCCCGCGCTTCCTTTGCTCACGGCGGGGGTGCTCGGATTCGTTCTGCCCCAGGTGCTGGGCGGCGGCGCGAGACTGATCAACTCCTTGCCGCAGATGCATTACGCGCTCTCCCTGCTCCTGGTCATCCTTGCGGTGAAATTCCTGTTCACGATGCTGAGCTACGGAACGGGTGCGCCCGGCGGCATCTTCATGCCTCTCCTGACCATCGGCGCAGTGGCCGGCACCGTATACGGAAGCGTGGCAGCGCAGTATCTGCATATCGACCCGCTGTACATCAACAACTTCAGCATGCTGGCCATGGCCGCATACTTCAGCGCCATCGTCAAGGCGCCGGTTACCGGCAGCATCCTGATCCTGGAAATGACCGGCAACATCGAGCAGCTCCTGCCGCTCATCACGGTCTGCATGTCCGCATACATCGCGAGCGACCTCCTGGAAGGCAAACCGGTCTACGATGTCCTCCTGAATCGGATGCTGGCCAGACGAAGGCCGATCCCGGAGCAGGCCCTTCCGCAGCCCGATGGGGAGATGCAAATTCTGGAAAAGGTGGTCGGCCTCGAGGCGCCCGTCTGCGACAAGCGGATTTGCGATATCGACTGGCCGGAGCACAGTCTGCTGGTGGGGATCCGGCGCGGGGAGGAAGACCTGATCCCGGCGCGGGATACGGTCATTTATCAGGGCGACTATCTGATCGTGATATCCGGGTCGGGAAAACTGTCCCGGGTGCACTCCTGCCTGCAGGAGCTGACCGGTGAAGAAAAGACCGTATCCTGAAGACCACGGCCCGGAAGAGGCGACCATGTCGGGAACAATTGTGCGGGATATCATGTCCGCAGTTGACGGTTACGGCGCCGTGCATGACGGAGCGGACCTCGGAGAAGCGATACGAGTTCTCCAGCGGTCCTTCTACCGTGACGACAAAGGAGTCGTGTGCGGCCACCCCTCCGTCCTGGTGACCGATCAGGACGGCGAATTGACGGGCATTCTGACCATCCAGGACATCCTCAAGGCCCTGGAAAGAAAATCGGCGGAACGGAGTCTGCCGACCGGCGGCCTCTTTAGCCGGCTTTCGCTTCTCCACGATACGCTGGCCCAGGTGCTGGTACGGGATGCCATGACTCCCGTCGCAAAGGCGGGAGTGGAAGAGAATGAACGCGCCGGCCGGGTCATCCGCAGACTGGTGGAGAGCGCCGATGCGCTGTTGCCGGTAACCAGCGAAGGGAAAACGGTGGGCATCGTACGGGCCATCGACCTGGTAGAGCGTATCGTCCGCCTGTTGGCGGAAAAGCAGGAAGTCATCCTGAGCTTCCTCACCGTCTCCTGACGCAGACGGAGGATGTTTCCGCGAATTCGGAAAGACCTCTCATGGAATCATCTGGGGAGCGAATCTACCGCAGATCACCAAGGCGCTTTTCCGTGGAGATCCCGGAAACGGCCCGCCGCCAACTCGAAGGAGGAGCGGCTGGAGCGGCGGCGGAGATCGTGAATCATGGCAGAGGGGACACCACCTTCTGCCCCATCCGGGATCATCGAAGACCTGTTCTGATTTACCTCCTGCCCCGCTCACCTCCCCCCGCCCGGCTCCGCCTTTCTCCGCAGCAGCCCCACCGACAGCACCGCTTTATCCAAAGCATCACCCCTCAGCATCCTCGGCGCTCTCGGCGGTTAACATTCCGTGTCTTTTGACTTCCTCTGTGTTCTCTGTGCTTTCTGTGGCAAAGCTTCTCTGGGTTCTCGATGGTTAACATTCCGCGGCCCTTGACTTCCTCTCTATCCTCCGTGATGTCTGTGGCAAACATTTCGGCCTCAACAGCTCGGTTCACCTATGCAACCGGATACGGTATAATAAGTACCGTCATGGACATCCGGACCGACCACGAACTGCACCACGATATCTTCGGCTCCATCCTCGACCAGACCGAGATGACGCCCTTCCTGCTGCAGCCTGCGACTGACTATTTCACGTCGCTCAAGCAGGCAACGCAAATGATGGCCAACCGGGGATTCGACACCCTGGGCAGCGACACGCTCCGATCCAGCGAGCGCGAGCGGGCGTCCCGGTATATCCGCCGCGCCTACGACTACTGCTTCAAGGCGCTTTTTCCCTTCGTGAACCCCCAGCTCGATGGGCTCGCGTCGCTCCGTTCTCCCAACGAATCGCTCTACCGGACCTGCCTCGCCGGAATCGACGCCGTATCGGCGATCCTGGACGACCCGTTCTTCCTGGCCCTCCTGGACGAAGACCCCCGCCATCTGCTCCTGCTCGCCTCGTCGCGCAAGTACTCCTTCGTCTTCACCGGGTACCAGGGACGGGACTTCGCGATCCCCCCGTACTGGCAGGAAGCGGCCTGCTGCCTGCTCAAGACGATCCACCTGATCAAGTCGGTGGAGGAGGACAGCCAGGACATCAACGACGTGGCGCAGCTGGGGTTCTTCTTCGAGGACCGGTCCATCGGGCTCGACGACCTGTACCGGTTCGACTGGGAGCATCCGGCCGCCGTCCCGGACACGGAACCGGCGCAGCGCGCCTTTGTGAAGATCGCGACGTTCTTTCACCGCCTGAACGAGTCCCTGGGCTTCGACCGGAACAAGGGCTGCCTGGT
Source organism: Nitrospirota bacterium (assembly GCA_021814615.1). GTDB lineage: Bacteria > Nitrospirota > UBA9217 > UBA9217 > UBA9217 > JAKAHZ01. The sequence goes on from JAKAHZ010000002.1 coordinate 66,489, forward strand.
CTTCAACAGCGGAGACGGCGTGGAGGTCGAGATCGCGGAGGTGAAAGCGCGGCTCAAGAGCCCCGAGAGCATGGTCACCAAGCTCGGCAAGAGCGTCGAGGGCGAGGCCTTCGACATCCGGGACATCCTGGCGATCACCTTCATCCAGAAGGACAAGCACGATACGCTGAAGTTATTCCACGCGCTCCAGAAACAGGGCGTGATCCTGCAGGAGAACACGGTGTCCCATTCGATCACCCAGACGCTCTTCGACGATCCCGCTGGCATGCACGAAGCCGTGCGGCGGCTGGTGGTGAGCCTGGCCAAAGGCAGGGGGCGGGACGAGCTGCCGGACGACGGCCAGGTGACGGCCGAGGCAACGTCGTTCTTCGAGGCATTGAGCAAGAACGCGGACAGCAACGCCCATACGGGGCAGGGGCACCGGAAGTTCCAGTGCAAGATCGGCTTCTCCGTGCCGATCCACCGGGCGATCGCCACGAACGAGATCCTGACCCCCGGCACGGCGCGGTATGCCGGCCGCGACAGCGTGAGCAAGAAAACGGAGCAGCACACGCTGGGCGTGGAACTGCGCATCTCGGACGTGACGAGCTGGCGGGAGTCGGAACAGACCGGCGAGTCCCATCATGACGCCTATAAATTCCGGCAGCTCCTCTCGGTCATGAACCGGCTGTTCAAGAACATGTTCCACTTCCCCGGATCGCAGGCGGCCCAGCTGCGCAAGGACCAGGCAGCCCTCTTTTCCTGACGCCCCGGAGTCTCTTCGGGGGGATTCCGGCCAAGGAGGTAGAATATAAGAAAAAGATTCAGAAGGAGGTAATAACCATGCCTACAGGTACTGTGAAGCTTCACCGCGTGTTGCGCGCCGCGCCCGAGCGGGTCTACCGCGCGTTCCTCGATGCCGATGCCATGGCCAAATGGCTTCCGCCCGACGGATTTACGGGAAAGGTCCATGAGCTCGTTCCGAAGAAAGGCGGGATCTACCGCATGTCCTTCACCAATTTCACGACAGGCAAGAGCCATTCGTTCCACGGCGAGTATATCGATCTGGTCCCGAATGAGCGGCTGGTGTACACGGACAAATTCGATGATCCCGGCCCCGTGGGCGAGATGCGGACGACCGTGCAGCTCAGGAAGGTCTCCGTGGGGACCGAGGTGGATATCGTGCAGGAAGGCATACCCGCCGTGATCCCGCTGGATGCCTGCTATCTCGGGTGGGAGGAGTCGCTAGCGCTCCTCGCCAAGCTTGTCGAGCCCGAGATCCCCGAGGACATCGCCGCGTAAGAAACGAGAATCGCCATCCGGGCCGGAGGGGAAACCTTCCGGCCTTTTCTGTGAGCTTGACAGCTCCTTCCCGACCTTCAAACCAATTGCAATACGCCTTTTTTCCGGTTTATAATGCGCTACCTTTTGTAACTCTTCCTCTGAGGAGCGGCCCATGCACTGGAATAAAGAAGAATCCCTGTCCCGGCAAGACATGTCCAAACTCCAGAGCGAGCGCCTGAAGAAAGCCTGCGAGCGGGTCTACGATCGCGTGCCCTTCTACAAAAAGAGCTTCGACGCCAAGGGCGTGAAGCCGTCGGATATCAAGGATATCAAGGACGTCGTAAAGCTGCCCTTCACGAAGAAGTCCGATCTCCGCGACAACTACCCTTACGGACTCTTTGCCGAGAAACTCGACGACATCGTGCGCATCCACGCCTCCTCGGGCACGACGGGCAAGCCCACGGTCGTTGCCTACAACCGGAACGACATCAACCTCTGGGCCGAGGTCATGGCGCGCACCTTCACGGCAGCGGGCGCCACGAACAAGGACGTGGTCCAGAACGCCTACGGTTACGGCCTCTTCACCGGCGGCCTGGGCGCGCACTACGGCGCCGAGCGCGTGGGCGCCGCGGTCATCCCGATCTCCGGCGGCAACACGCAGAAGCAGATCATGCTGCTGCAGGATTTCGGCAGCACCGTCATCACCTGCACGCCGTCCTTCGCCCTCTATCTCTACGACGTGGCCGTGGACATGAAGATCAACTTCGACACCATCAAGCTCAGGGTCGGCCTCTTCGGCGCGGAGCCCTGGACCGAGGAGATGCGGAAGGAAATCGAGGAGCGGCTGCGGCTCAAGGCCATCGACATCTACGGTCTCTCGGAGATCATCGGCCCCGGCGTCTCGTCGGAGTGCATCGAGGCGCAGGACGGCCTGCACATGAACGAGGACCACTTCTACCCCGAGATCATCGATCCCGCCACGGGCGAGCAGCTGCCCTACGGCAAGGAGGGCGAGCTCGTGATCACGAGCATGTCCCGCGAGGCCATGCCGCTCATCCGGTACCGCACCGGCGACATCACGAGCCTGAATCCCGAGACCTGCGCCTGCGGCAGGACCACGGTCAGGATGCGGCGCATCCGCGGCCGCGCCGACGACATGCTGATCATCCGCGGCGTCAACGTGTTCCCGTCGCAGGTGGAGTCGGTGCTGCTCCGGTCCAAGGAAGTGGCTCCGCACTACATCATCGAGGTGAACCGCAAAGGCCGCATGGACGAGATGAACGTGAAGGTCGAGGTGACCCAGGACGTGATGGACAAGATGGCTGCCAAGGTGCTCACCACGGACCTCAAGGCCTTTGCCCAGGAAGAGGAAGAGCTGATCAAGATCAAGCGCGAGATCCAGAAGAACATCAAGGACATCATCGGCGTGACCACCGACATCACCCTCGTTCCGCCGGCCTCGGTCCAGCGGAGCGAAGGCAAGGCCAAACGGGTGATCGACAACAGGCCGAAGTGATCATAGGGTCCAGGGGCAAGGGCCCAGGGTCCGGGAAAACCGTCGTTCTTTTCCTGGCCCCCGGCTACTGGACCCCGGACCCGCTTTGAGGTGTTTTGTGACTAAAGCCATTCTATCCGGCAACGAAGCGATCGCCCGCGGGTTCCTCGAAGCGGGCGGCAAGGTGGCGGCGGCCTATCCCGGCACGCCGAGCACCGAGGTGCTCGAGATCCTCTCGCGCGAGAAGCAGATACACGCCGAATGGTCCACGAACGAAAAAGTGGCGCTCGAAGTGGCGATCGGCGGGTCGCTCGCCGGCGTCCGGGCCCTGGCCTGCATGAAGCACGTGGGCGTGAACGTGGCCGCGGACCCGCTCATGACCATCGCCTACACGGGCGTGAACGCAGGCCTCGTGCTCATGGCCGCGGACGACCCGGGCATGTTCAGCTCCCAGAACGAGCAGGACACGCGCCACTACGCCCGCATGGCCAAGATCCCCTGCATCGAGCCGGCGGACTCGGGGGAGGCAAAGGCCTTTGTGCGAGCAGCCTTCGAGCTCTCTGAGTCCTACGATACGCCGGTCATCCTCCGGACCACGACTCGCGTCTCGCACTGCAAGAGCGTGGTGGAGACGGCGGAGCCCGTCGCCGTCAAGGACCGCGACCTTGCGAACAACGTTCCCAAGTACGTGATGCTGCCGGCGAACGCCAAGAAGCGGCACCTCCTCGTCGAGGAGCGGACCAGCAACCTCCGCGACTGGGCAGAAGCGACGGAGCTGAACGTCGTGCAGCAAGGCACCACGGATGTCGGTTTCATCGCCAACGGCGTGGCCTACCAGTATGTGCGCGAAGCCTTCCCGGACGCCGCGGTGCTCAAGCTCGGCGTTACCTGGCCGCTGCCGGAGAAGAAGATCAAGGCCTTTGCGGCGACCGTCAAGAAGCTTGCGATCGTCGAGGAGCTCGACGGCTTCGTCGAGGAGCAGGTGAAGGCCATGGGCGTGACCGTTCACTACGGCAAGGCGCACTTCCCGCCCTGCGGCGAGCTCACGTCGCGGCTTATCCACGAATCGGTCACCGGAAAGCCGCTCGTCTGCAAGGCGCCGGTGCCGGGCCTCATCATGCGGCCCCCCACGTTCTGCCCCGGTTGCTCGCACCGCGGGCTCTACACGGTCATCGCCAAGCTCAAGCTCTTCGTCTCCGGCGACATCGGCTGCTATACGCTCGGCGCCCTTCCGCCTTTCTCGTCCATGCACACCTGCATCTGCATGGGCGCAAGCATCTCGGCTGCCCACGGCATGGCGAGGGGCCTCGCGCTCAAGGGTGTCACGCAGAAGCCCGTGGCAGTGATCGGCGACTCCACGTTCCTTCACTCCGGCATCACCGGGCTCATCGACATGGTCTACAACGGCGGCGACGCGCTGGTCGTCATCATGAACAACGATACGACCGGCATGACCGGCGGCCAGGAGCATCCCGGCACGGGCAGGAGGGCGGGCGGAGCCGATGCGCCGAAGCTTTCCATCGAGAAGCTCTGCCAGGTCATCGGCGCAAAACGCGTCCGCGAGATCGACGCCTACAACCTGAAGGACCTCGAGAAGATCATGAAAGAGGAGCTGGCAGCTCCGGGTCCTTCGGTCCTGGTGTCGAACCAGCCCTGCGTGCTCCGGTACAAGGTCGCGAAGAAGGCGCTCGGCGTGGACCGGAAGACCTGTGTGGGATGCAAGGCCTGCCTCAAGGCGGGCTGCATCGCGCTTTCCTTCGTGGCCGAAGGCAAGACCGGGTATGCGGAGATCGATCCCTTGCTCTGCAACGGCTGCGGCGTCTGCGCCCAGCTTTGCGCGACGAAGAGCATCGTAGAGCCGAAATAAGAAGGAACCAAAACTATCAGCTTTGACACTGATAATGGCCGATGAAGGCCTATGAAAAAGCAGTAAGACTGATCATTATCATGCTCCTTCATAGCAGTTCTCAGTGTCCATCAGTGTCAAGGATTTTTCGACGCGAGGTCTAACGTGAACGTATTCAACATTCTCATCGCAGGCGTCGGCGGACAGGGCGTGCTGCTGACGAGCAAGATCATCGCCGAGGCGGCGCTTCTGGCCGGGCTCGACGTGAAGCAGAGCGAGGTGCACGGCATGGCGCAGCGCGGCGGCAGCGTGCTCTCCCAGGTGCGCTTCGGCGACAAGGTCTTCTCCCCCATCGTGAACGAAGGGGAGGCGGACCTCCTGATCGGCTTTGAGCCGCTCGAGACGGCGCGGTACCTGCACTTCCTGCGCGACGGCGCCAGAGTCATCTACAACACGCGGCCCATCGGCACCATCGGCGTGTCCATCGGCAAGGAGACCTATCCGGCTGACATCCACGAGACGATCAAACAGCACGCCCCTGCCGCGCAGGCCTTCGATGCCACGGCAGCAGCCGTGACGGTCGGCGAAAAGCGCGCCGTGAACCTGGTGCTGCTCGGCGCGGCGCTGCGCCATCTGCCGATCGATCCGGCCGTCGTGGAGCAGGCGATCACGAATTCGGTGCCCAAGAAGACCCTGGAGATCAACCGAAAGGCTTTCTTTGCCGGAAAGGCCCAGGCGTAAGGATCTCCGGCAGGGAGCCGCTTTTCATTTTCTTGACATTCTTGGGAATGTGTTGTATCTAATAATCAGCATTACCGTCGGCGGGCATCCGCCGGCCGTGCTGCGCCTGAGAAGGAGGCCGCCGGGTCTATGATTGCCCTGCCCGATGCGAACATCCAGGACGCCTGCAAGGCTCTGTTCGGACCTGACACCTGCGTGTCTCCGTCATTCCTGCTTTCCCTCAAACCCAACACGATCAAGACAGCGTTCCGCAAGAAGGCCAAGGAAACCCATCCCGACCTGTTCACCGCCCATGATCCTGCGGTGCAGAAGCGCCAGGCAGAGATGTTCCGGGTGGTGAACGACGCCTACGAGATCATGCGGCGGTACTGCGAACGGCGCGACCGCATGCGCGTCCATCCGGTGCGGCGCACCCATGACACCCCCCGGAAACAGCGCACTGCAGACGCCACGAGGACCTTCCGCGTCGATGAGGAAGGGTGGCTGTACCGGGGCATCGTGCCCGAGCGGCGGCTCGAGATCGGCAGGTACCTCTATTATCGCGGCCGCATTCCCTATCATACGCTGCTGCGCGCCCTTGCCTGGCAGATGAAGCAGCGGCCGACCCTGGGAGCGATCGCCAAATCCTGGGGCTGGCTGAGCGACGACCAGGTGCGTACGATCCTGGGCCTCCGCAGCTACACGAGCCGTTTCGGCCAGCGGGCGCTCCAGCTCGGCTTCCTGTCGTCCTACCAGGCGCGGCTCCTGCTCTCCTACCAGCGCACGCTCCAGAAGAAGCTCGGCCAGTATTTCGTCGAGCACGGCCACTTCACCCAGACGGAAATGGACGACCTCGTTGCCGACCTGACCCGTCACAATGCACGCTTCCCGCTCATGTCCGTCGCCGAGTGGCGGCGGTCCTGATTCTTTCCTCAAAGCCTTTACCGCGAAGACGCCAAGACACGAAAAGTCCTTTGGACGCGGATGAACACGGATAGCCTGCATGCTTATATCCGTGTCATACTAATGATCCGCGTTTCGCAACTGCGAACCTCCATCGGGACAATTTATTCATTGCACTACCTTGCCATTGTTCCATTCCTTTGCTAGGCTCTTGATTGTTGCCGTTGATTCGCTCATGGGAATCCCGGGGAGGAATCTCATATCGAGGAGGAGCTATGAAGAGGATCGTCGCTGTTGCCGTGCTGTTGCTGTTCGTTGCTGCACCGGTCTTTGCCGCAGATACCGTGACCTTGAAGGCCAAGATGGGGGACGTGACCTTCAATCACAAGGTCCACGGCGAGAAGTTCGGATGTAAGTCTTGCCATCCCACGGAGCCTGCTGCCAAGTTCGAAGTGGGCGGCAAGGACCCGGGACACAAGATGTGCCAGGGATGCCATACGGAGAAGAAGGCGGGGCCGCAGGCCTCGAAATGCATGGAATGCCATAAGAAGAAGTAGCGGTGGGCAATCCCTCAAAAAGGCCGGTCTGACAAAGTCAAGACCGGCCTTTTTTACGATTGCTTACTCACTCATGAGCACCGGTTGGCTGCCCACGGAAATTTTTCTTGCATCGGTCGTCTTCGCTATTCCCAACAGGGTTTCGATCGACACAACATTCAGTTCTTTTGGAATCACCCAATCCCGCGCCGCAGATTGTGTTGTCCAGAGAATCCATTTTCTTCTGCTGTTCTTTTTGAGACTGCATATCCAGAGATCCTGCTCATTCCGGCAACCGAGGAACTCCGCCCCTTCCAGCCAGTTTACGACCTTCCCGTATGCCAGGCCGGCATCCTTAATCTTCCTGGCTCTCGGTTCAACAAGGCCGACGCCGGCATGGTCCCAGGAGTACCAGAAATACCTGTCCAATCCTGTAGACCTTCCGAGTACAAGCGATCTCGCCACATACGCCGCGGCGGTATTTGCATCGAGTTTCGTCCAGGCTTTGGGATCTATCCATGTTGGAGTGGGCGTTCCATCCGTATTTTCTATCCACCAGCCCATCTCGGTATTCCATAGCGGTTTTTTATCCGCCCCATAACGTCGCAGGACGGTTCTCACGGTATGCATTCTCTCGACGATTGCTTCCGGGGGATTATTCGTCGAATAGAAGTGTATGCCGATGATATCGGCATACTCTCCACCGCCGGCGGCGAGATATCTGTCGAGCCAGCCCGCATAATCGGCATGTTCCGTGCTAACCGACGCCGACACCAGAACACAACCCGGATCGTTTTCTTTCAGGATGGCATAGGTTCGTTTCTGGAGATCTACCAGCGTGGCAATATTGCCGGTGTAGTATTTTTTCAGATTCACTCCATTCCAGAATTCATAATATTTAATCTTTTTCCTATATCTTCGCGCGACTGCTTCGACATACTCTTCCCAATCGCTGAAATTCTTCGGTTCCGAGGCATTCCCCGGCCCATAAGCGGACGGTTCCAGGGGGCGCTTTGCCGCCCACGCAGGCGTCACTCCCAACGGAAGCACCAGCTCAACATGATTCTGTTGAGCCAGCGCCACGTATTGATCCAACTTTTCGAAGCGCCACTGTCCGGGCTGAGGCTCCAGATCGCGCCAGCTGACGTTCGCATCCCACAGTCGCCAGCTTCCGAATCGCACTTTGGGCCACTCCTCTCGTGCATTCTGCATATGAAGTCCGAAATACTGTATCGGGACCGGATTCTGCTGATTATCGATACTTGAAGCACCCGTGGCCGCTGGTACGGGCAGACTTTGAGCAATAAACACGATCATCGTAATGACTACATATGCCGTTTTAGTGGTAAAGCTCATCATGCGGTCTCCATTTCTCATTTCTTAAGGTAATGAAAGGCGGGGGAGGGCATCAAGAACGCTTCGTTGTTCGCCGGCTGAAACGGATCGTTTGGATTACGGGCATTGCGCTTCGACGATGATCAGATCACAGCATATCAGCTTGACGAAGCAAGCGCGTCTTCCTTCGACAGTTCTGCCAAAATCTCTTTATCTTGAATCACGTAATACGGGCGACTGGCGTCCCGGTGCCGGATCAAACCGGAGAAACCGAGGAAAGGTCGATGTCCAGGAGCCGGATCTTCTGCTGCAGGTTCTGGCGGTGGATGCGGAGGATGCGCGCGGCCTCGGAGATGTTGCCGCCCGATTCGATCAGGGCCGCCATGATCAGGCTTCGCTCGAACTGGTATTTCGCGTCCTTGAGCGGCATGAGCGGGATCTTCTGCGCTTCGCCGGAGAGCTTCTTCTCTTCGAGGGTGTACTTCGGCAGATCCTCGCGAAGGATCACCGGCCCGGCGGTGAAGGCGATAGCGTATTCGACGGAGTTCTCGAGCTCGCGGATATTGCCGGGATAATGGTAGTTCATCAAGGCCTGCATCGCTTCCTTGGCAATGCCCGTGAGCTGCTTCTCCTCGGCCTTGCCCTTGTGCTTCTCCAGGAAATGGTTCACCAGGAGCGGAATATCCTCCGCTCGCCGGCGGAGCGGCGGCAGCTCGATGGGGATCACGTTCAGGCGGTAGTAAAGGTCCTCGCGGAAGGTCTTGTCGACGATGCACTTCTTCAGGTCCCTGTTCGTGGCCGCAACGACGCGTACGTTCACGCGCCGGGGCTGGGTGTCGCCGATGCGCAGGAACTCGCCCTCCTGCAGGAGCCGCAGGAGCTTCACCTGGAGCGGCGTGGCCAGCTCGCCGATCTCGTCCAGGAAGAGCGTGCCCTTGTCCGCCTCCTCGGCCAGGCCCTTCTTGTCGGCGATGGCGCCGGTGAATGCGCCCTTCACATGCCCGAAGAGCTCGGACTCGATCAGGCCGTCGGGGATCGCGCCGCAGTTCACCGTCACGAACCTCCTGCGGGCGCGGACGCTGTTGGAATGGATCGCCCGGGCCACGAGCTCCTTGCCCGTGCCGCTCTCGCCCGTGACCAGGACCGTGGATTCGCTCGACGCGGCATGGCGCATGACCCGGAAGACCTCGCGGATCTCCGGGCTGTTCCCGATGATGCTCTGGAAGGAGTAGCGCGTCTCGATCTGCGTCCGGAGCGCCAGGTTCTCCTGCTCCAGCCGTTTCTTCTCGAGCGCCCGGCGGATGGGGATGCGCACCTCGTCGGGCGTGAAGGGCTTGGGAATGTAATCGTAGACGCCCTTCTTGATTGCGTCCACTGCCGAGGGGATCGTGCCGAAAGCGGTGATGATGATGAAGACGCTGTCCGATTCGATCTCGCGCACCTTGTCGTAGAACTGGATGCCGTCCATGCCGGGCATCTTGAGGTCGGACACGATCAGGTCGAAGACGGATTTTTTGACCTTTTCCACGCCGTCGGCGCTGCTGGTCGTCGTCACGACATCGAGCCCCTCGATCTCGAGGATCGCCTTGACCGCCTCGCACACGCTGGCCTCGTCGTCCACCACGAGCGCTTTCAGTTTATCCATAGAGCGGCAGCCTCACCCGGAACGTGGTCCCCTTCCCCACGGTGCTCTCCACGGCGATCTCGCCGCCGTGTTTCTGTATGATACCATAACTGACCGCAAGCCCCAACCCCGTTCCCTTCGTGGCGTCCTTGGTGGTGAAGAAGGGATCGAAGATCTTGTGCAGGTGCTCCTCGGGGATGCCCTTGCCCGTGTCGGAAAAGACGATCTCCACGTGCCGTTCAGTCCTGCGCGTCCTCACCTCGATCCTGCCGGGAAGCGTGATGGCATGGATGGCGTTCAGCAGGATGTTCAGGACCACTTGACCCACCTGCGCAGGATCGGCGTAGACCTCGGGCAGGTCGTCGGCAAGCTCCACGGACAGGTCGATCCCCTTGAAGGCCTCCTGGGCTGCCAGCGATTCGGTGATCTCGCCCACGGGCCGGTTGATGTTGATCTTTTCCGGCTTGATCACGCTCTCGCGCCCGAAGTTCAGGAGCTGCCGCACGATCGTGCGGGCCCGGTCCGTCTCTCTGGCCATGAGCTTGAGCTTCTCGTGGCGGGGATCGCTCGGGGGGCACTGCTCCAGCATGAGGTTGGAAAAGGTGAGGACCGAGGTCAGCGGGTTGTTGATCTCGTGGGCGATCCCGGCAGCCAGCTTGCCGATGGAGGCCAGCTTCTCCGCCTCCACGAGGCGCGCCTGCTTTTCCTGGATCTGCTTGATCACGTCCTCGAGCGCCCCCAGGGTGTGGTCCAGCTTCCGCTCCATCTGGTTGAAGGAGTCGGCCAACGCTGCGATCTCGTCATGCCCCGCGACCTTGATGGTCTCGGAAAAATCGCCGCGGGCGATCTTCTTGGTCACGCGCTCCAGGTCGTGGATGGGATCGACGATGCTCTTGGCAAGCTTGATGTTCACGACCGTGCCGGTGCCGATGATCGCGGCAAGGGCGAGGAAGAGCAGCATGATCGACGTCTTGATCTTGGCCTCCACCTCCTCCCGCTCGCGTCGGGAGATATTCTCGGTGAAGGTCTGGATGTTCCGGGCCGTGCCGCGCATGCTCTCCACGGACGCGGCCTCGTCGCGGTACAGGCGGTAGAGGCGCTCCACCATTTCCGCATAGACGCCGACTGCCACATTGCCCTTGAGCGCGGCGCTTGCGACCGCGGTCCGGAACCGTTCGAAAGCGGCATCGTTCCGGTCGAGCATGACATTCTTCTCGTGCCGCCGGAGATTCAGAAATGCCTCATGAAGCCCCGGCGCCAGTCCTTGTTCCACCGCCCTGCCGCGGCGCCGCACCAGTTCTGCCAGCTCGCCCTGGGAGTTGTAATTCGCGGCGATGAGCTCGAAGATCCGTTCGTACTCGGCAAGCGTACGCTTGAGCATCGTGAAATCGTCGATGCCGATCTCCGTGATGATCTCCGCCTGAATATTGTCGATCGAATCCTTGAGCGTTCCGAGGTAGCTTCTGAGGGCGTCGAGATTGGCGGGGTCCCGGTATAGCAGGAAATTCTTCTCGAACCGGCGCACTTCCAGCATGGTGTTCGTGATGTCGTCCGCCGTTTCGACGAGCTTCAGCCGCGTCCCGATGGTGCGCAGCTCCTTGTAGGCGAAAAAGCCGAGCACGACGGCGAGCAGCATGTAGAGGCCGAACCCCACCAGCAGTTTTTCTCGGATTTTCATGGTGTGGCGCTATTATAGCGTATGCCCCCGTCAAAAGGAAGGGGCCCGGCGCATGCGCGCCGGACCCCCGGGGGAGAGCGATGAATCAGACCCAGCAGGGCTCTTTCACGACGTAGACGCAGCAGGGACTGTGGCGCACGACCCGCGCGGCAACGCTTCCAAGCTGAAATCTGCCGCTTCCGTTTCTTCCCCGGCTGCCGATAACGACGATGTCGATCTTTTCCCGCTCGGCGAAAGCGATGATCTCCTGCGCCGGCGAGTCGCCTATGGCAAGGACCGCGTTCACCGTGCCGCGGCAGGCGGTCCGGAGCGGGCCGGTCGACCGCTCCAGAAGATCTTCCGCCCGGCGTTTCATGCTTTCGAGCAGGCGGTCCCGCTCGGACGCCGTGAGCTCCAGATCGATGTCCGCAACCGACGGAACGATCGTCATCACGAACACTGTTGCGGGACGATTGTCCGCCAGGGCCGATACCACCTTGAGTCCCTCCGCCGCCTGCTGGGAACCGTCGACGGGCACCAGTATCTTCATGGCAACGCCTACACTTCCTTCTTCACCTTGGCCTTCTTCATCGTCAGGCCCAGGCCTTCAAAAAGATAGAAGATGGCGAATCCCCACCACATGGTATACATCACATAGAAGATGAGCAGCCCGATCATGATGCCGGCCTTTTCCGAGACCTTCTGGCCTTCGATCTTGTAGAAGTTGTAGGCGGGCTCGACGGCTTTCTTCATCACATCGGACACAATCTTCGATTCCGGGATCATGCCCTGCTTCTTCAGTTCCTTGTCCATGACCTTCAGAATATTCCACCACGAGGTCATGACCTCTCGTTCGTCCACGCCGTAGCGGCCGGCGACCTTGTCGCCGTCGTTCCTGAACATGTCGTCGGCGTCGGTCAGGATCTGCGCCATGATCAACCCCAGGTTGCCGTTCATCTTGATCTCGGGGCTTGCCGTGTTGGCCTGGGCGCCGGCGGCAGCAAGGAGCCGAAGCGCCAGGGGATTCATCTGATCGGGTTTGTCGAGCTTGACGGTGAGAGCAACGCTCACGGTCTTGAAGTTTTCATTCTTCTTTATAACGTCCGGGATGAAATAGGACGACCCCTTGGACAAGCGGTTGAACATATCATCGGAGAACTGCAGGCCGTTTTTCCCGTCGCCGAAGACGGGCGAGAAGATCAGGACCAGAACACCCAGGAATGTCACGGCGAGGAAAGCGCCGATGCCCAGTGCTTTTGTATTGAGTGCAGCCATGTTATGCCTCCTCCCTGAGTGTCTTGACGTTCTGGAAGAACTTACTGAAGATCCAGAGCCCGAAAATCGCCACCACGATCCAGAACACGATATTGCCGACGAATTCAATAGCGTTGATGGTCGACTTGGACATGGTGATGTATTCCAACTCCACCATTTTCTTCGGCAGCGTCGCTGCCCGGTTGATGAATCCGGCGATGATCGAAACAGCGTAGAACCCGCGGATGTGAACACCCTTCACCACCTTGGTCGTCAGCGCGCCCACCTGGATGCCGATGAGCGAACCGATCAGCATGCCCATGGCAAGAGTGTAGAACACGTACCCGTAGATCGCGTACTGCGCGATCGAGGCGAGGCCGGCCGTGAAGATGATCTGCAGGATGTCGGTGCCGACCGTCGTGGCCGTGGAGACGCCGAAGGTATAGACGAACATGGGAAAGGTCACGAAGCCGCCGCCCACGCCCATGATCGCGGCCAGGATGCCGACCACCGCGCCGCCCAGGGCCACGAACACGCCGGAGATCTTCTTGCCCCCTTCCACATAGTCCTCGTCGAAGGTGATCATGGGCGGGATGTGCATTTTCTGGAGCTTGAGCGCGAATTCCGTCGTTCCCGCAGGTCCCCCGTGCGCATCGCCGCCCGAAGCGCCTTTCCGGGATTTCCAGAAATCCATGAGCGCGTACACGCCGAGGAAGCCCAGGAGCACTGCGTAGACCAGGCTGATGAATGCCTCGGACAGGATCGGGTCCTTGTCATAGAGCACCCGGTTGATCGCACCGCCGACGAAGGTGCCGCCCGCCGACCCGACGAGGAATGCGATCGCCAGTTTGGTGGATACATTGCCCAGTTTCTTGTGAACCGTTGTCCCCATGATGGCTTTCGCGAAGATGTGGAACACGTCGGTTCCCACCGCGAGGATGCCCTTGACGCCCGCAGCCATGAGTGCCGGCGTGATGATGAAGCCGCCACCCGCCCCGATGCAGCCCGTGATCAGGCCGGCAGCGAGGCCGATGGCAATGGACACCAGAAAGATGTTCGTGGAATAGAACGCCGGCGCGTACGCCGTCTTGCTTCCCAGCATGTTGCCCGCGTCCGCCAGCGTGACCAGGAGGATCGGCAGCAGCATAAGAAACAGGATCAGCATCTTCTTTCTGTTCTTCACGATACTCATCGACACCTCGTAATCCCACCTGGCATGCGCTACCGATGCCGCTTTCAAAAACTCGTATGTGGATCTCAACACTCCCATGTGAAACCTCCCTCCTCGTGATATTGGCATTCGTAATGATCAGCCGATCTGAACCAGTTCGGTCTGCAACTTGTACTTCGTGCCGCTTCCCATGAGCCGCGTATACGCGAGCGCCCGTCCGCCGTGCCCCACGAACAGCCGGTGCAGGAGCAGCATGGACGAGCCTTTCTCATTCTTCAGGATCGAGGCGGCATCCTCGCTCATTTCGCCCAGTTCGATCATCTGCACGACCTTCTGGATCTTCTTCGTCGCCCGTTCCTGCACGAGCTCGTAGAGCGGCGTCTGACAGACATCCGCCTGATCAATGTCCGGCATCACCTCCAGGGGAATGAAGGATTCCTCGAGATAGGCCGGCTCGCCGTTCACCATGCGTTTGCACAGGATGTAGTACACTTCGCCGGCCGCGCCCAGATGGGTCTTGATCTCCTCCGTCGGTGCCTTGGGACCGCGCATGAGCAGTTCCTTCCGCGCCACCACCCCCTCTCCGAACATGTCCTCGGTCAGCAGGGTCTTCATGGTGATCCCGTGGTTGGGCAGGCACTGGCTGACAAAGGTTCCCCGTCCCTGGTGCTTGCGGAGATAGCTGCTGCGCACGAGCTCGGCGATGGCCATGCGCACCGTTGCCTTGCTCACATCGTACATGCGGCAGAGATCGTCCTCCGTCGGGATCTGGGATCCCGACGGCCATTCGCCCGTCACGATCCGTTCCCGGATGATTTCTTCCATCTGGACATAGAGTTTCTGCTGGCTTTCGCGATCAACGGTTTTTTCAGCGATCTTTTCGGTTATCATAAGTTCATCTCTACCTGACGTTATAATGATTGCCCGGGGGCAAAAAAAGGGACGACCACTTGCGGTCGCATCGTCCCGGAGATAGGAAGAAGAAAAGGCTGCTATGCTTTCACCCGCACCGCCTCAACCGCTGCGGCCTCCTCTTCTTCCTTCAAAGAAAGCTTCTTTGCTTCGTCGAACTCTCCGGCTTCCGCAAAGGTGACAGCTATCATCATCTCTTCGAGTGCCTTCATAAGCTTTTGCATGGAGACCTCCGTTCTGATGAAGTATTGACCTCTTTATTTCAATGAACGTGCCAACATGCATATCATTGTTTAATTAAAATAAAATGAAAAGAGCACCAGCATGGTGCAATCATATGTTGCATTTAACGGCATGCTTTATCCGTTCAAAAGATGCACGGAGCACTATTTTGTTGCGGGTTATAGGGAGATGCCGTACTGCTTGATCTTGCGCTGGAGTTGCTGGCGGTATATGCCGAGGATGGTTGCTGCGCGGGAAATATTTCCTTCAGCTTCCGAAAGGGCTGCGGTTATGGTATCGCGTTCAATTTTCGTCAGGGCGTCCTTGAGCCTCCTGGCAGCAGCCGGCGCCGGCGGGCGGGCCGCCGTTTGCCTCAAGGCCGGGGGAAGATCAGCGGGGAGGATCTCCGAGGCATTGGCGAAGGAGACCGCCCGTTCGATGATATTCTCCAGCTCCCGGACATTGCCGGGATAGGAATACTCGAGAAGCAGGGACAGGGCTTCGCCGCTGATGCACTTGATCAGGATGTCTTTTCGCTTGGGCGCGTGCTTCTGGACGAAGTGTTTTGCCAAAAGCGTCACGTCTTCCATGCGGTCGCGCAGCGGGGGAAGATGGATGTTGATGACATTCAGCCGGTAGTAGAGGTCTTCCCGGAACTGCCCCCGCTGGCATGCGGTGCGCAGTTCCTTGTTTGTGGCGGTGATGAAGCGGAGGTCGACGCGGAGCGTGCGGCTTCCGCCGATGCGCATGATCTCTCCCTCCTGCAGGACGCGCAGCACCTTGGTCTGAAAGAGCGGCGACACATCCCCGATCTCATCGAAGAAAACGGTGCCGCCATCGGACAGTTCGAGCAG
>JAKAHZ010000189.1 GCA_021814615.1 Nitrospirota bacterium
GGTCGGCGACGGTATCGCCAAGGTTTTCGGCCTCGACAACGTCATGTCCGGCGAGCTCCTCGAGTTCCCGGGCGGCGTCATGGGCATGGCCCTGAACCTCGAAGAGGAGAGCGTCGGCGCCGTGCTCATGGGCGATGACTCGAAGATCCGCGAAGGCGATATCGTGAAGCGGACCAAGAGGATCGCTGAAGTGCCTGTGGGCGAGGCCATTGTCGGGCGCGTGGTGGACGGCATCGGTCAGCCCATCGACGGCAAGGGCCCGATCAGCACGAAGGAAACCCGCCTGATCGAGGTCATCGCCCCGGGCATCGTGAAGCGCCAGTCCGTGCGCGAACCGCTCCAGACCGGCCTCAAGGCCGTGGACGCCATGATTCCCATCGGCCGCGGACAGCGCGAGCTGATCATCGGCGACCGTCAGACCGGCAAGACCGCCGTTGCCCTCGACACCATCATCAACCAGAAGGGCCAGAATGTCATCTGCATCTACGTGGCCATCGGACAGAAGCGCTCCACGGTCGCCCAGGTCGTGAAGACCCTGCAGGAAAACGGCGCCATGGACTACACGATCATCGTATCGGCTACGGCGTCCGACCCGGCGCCGCTGCAGTTCATCGCTCCGTACACCGGCGCCACCATCGGCGAATATTTCCGCGACAAGGGCGGCCATGCCCTGATCGTGTATGATGATCTTTCCAAGCAGGCCACGGCGTACCGTCAGCTCTCCCTGCTGCTCCGCCGTCCCCCGGGACGCGAGGCATACCCCGGCGACGTGTTCTATCTCCATTCGCGTCTGCTCGAGCGCGCGGCGAAGCTCTCCGACAAGCTCGGCGGCGGATCGCTTACGGCGCTTCCGATCATCGAGACCCAGGCAGGCGACGTGTCGGCCTACATCCCGACGAACGTGATCTCCATCACCGACGGACAGATCTTCCTGGAAAGCGACCTCTTCTATTCCGGTGTGCGGCCGGCCATCAACGTGGGTATTTCGGTGTCCCGCGTCGGCGGCAGCGCCCAGATCAAGGCCATGAAGCAGGTGGCCGGCACGCTCCGTCTCGACCTCGCCCAGTTCCGCGAACTTGCGGCATTCGCCCAGTTCGGCTCCGATCTCGACAAAGCCACCCTGGCCCAGTTGAACCGCGGTCAGCGCATGGTGGAGCTCCTGAAGCAGGATCAGTACGTGCCCATGGCCGTGGAGCTGCAGATCATCGTCATCTTCGCGGGAACCAACGGCTACGTGGACGACGTTCCGGTGAATGCGGTCAAGAAGTTCGAGGCCGAGCTGCTCCGGTTCGTTACGAGCAAGCATGCCGACCTCCTGAAAGACATCGCCACCAAGAAGCAGCTGGACGACGAACTCAAGAACCGCTGCAAGGCGGCGATCGAGGAGTTCAAGAAGACGTTCAGCGCCTAGTATTTTAGTTGCAAGATTGCGGATGCGGATTGCGGAAGGTACATTCACCGCACGCTTCCCTGATACCAGATCGGACAGGGTTACCCGATGCCAAGTTTAAGAGACATTAAACGAAAGATCACAAGCGTCAAGAAGACGCAGCAGATCACGAAGGCCATGAAGATGGTGGCCGCGGCAAAGCTCCGTCGCTCTCAGGACCGGGTGATCTCGGCGCGTCCCTATGCGCGAAAGATGATCTCCGTCATTGCGAGCCTGGCCGCACGCGTCGAGCGGGCCCAGCATCCGCTCCTGGCGAAGCGCGAACCGAAGCGGGTCAAACTCGTGATCCTGTCCTCGGATCGCGGCCTCTGCGGCGCCTATAATACCAATATCATCCGCAAGGCCATCGAAGCGGTCCGCGAATTCCAGGCCCAGGGCAAGGAAGTAAAGGTCAATATCGTCGGCCGCAAGGGCCGTGACTTCTTCCGCAAGCGCGCCAATTATACGCTCGGTCAGACCTGGACCGACCTCGGCATGATCGACTATGACAAAGCCGCGGTCATCGGCAAGAACATCGTCGAGCGCTTCACCGCGGGGGAGACCGACGAGGTCTATCTCCTGTACAACGAGTTCAAGAGCGTGATCCAGCAGAAAGTGACGCTGGAGAAGCTTTTGCCGATCGAGCCGCCGGCGGAAGCGGATCCCTTCCAAACGTCGGTCGACTACCTGTACGAACCGTCGGCCGAGGCGATCCTTTCGTCCATCCTGCCGAAGCACGTGGAAGTGCAGGTGTACCGCTCGCTCCTGGAATCGCAGGCAAGCGAAATGGGCGCACGCATGACCGCAATGGACTCGGCGACCCGGAACGCAAAGGATATGATCGACCGGCTGACGCTCAAGTTCAACAAGCAGCGTCAGGCCGCCATCACGAAGGAAATATCCGAGATCGTGGGCGGCGCAGAAGCGCTGAAATAGACAACGTGAAACGTAAGACGTATGACGTGAGAGGAGGAACCGCAGGTTTCACCTCTCACCTCACGTCTCACGGCATGAGACACAGGGGGTTATGAGATGAGCACAGGAAAGATCGTACAGGTCATGGGCGCGGTGGTGGACTGCGAGTTCCCCGTCGGCAGCCTGCCGCATCTGATGAACGCGCTCCGGATCGACCAGGCGGAGGACAAGAACATCGGCTCGCCTGAGACCCATCTGACTCTCGAGGTCGCCCAGCATCTCGGCGAGAACCGCGTGCGCGCCATCGCCATGTCGTCAACGGACGGCCTGATGCGCGGCATGAAGGTGAACGATACCGGCAAGCCGATCTCCATGCCCGTGGGCAAGGAAACGCTGGGCCGCATCCTGAACGTGATCGGCGAGCCCGTGGACGAAATGGGCCCGGTGAACACGAAGGAGACCCTGCCGATCCATCGTTCGGCGCCTCTCCTTGAGGATCTCGACCCGACGAAGCAGCTCTTTGAAACGGGCATCAAGGTCATCGATCTTCTGGCACCCTATACCAAGGGCGGCAAAACCGGTCTCTTCGGCGGCGCGGGCGTGGGCAAGACCGTGCTCATCATGGAGCTGATCAACAACGTGGCCAAGCAGCACGGCGGCTACTCGGTGTTCGCCGGCGTGGGCGAGCGTACCCGCGAAGGTAACGACCTCTGGACGGAAATGAAGGAATCGGGCGTTATCAATCGTACGGCCCTGATCTACGGCCAGATGAACGAGCCGCCGGGGGCCCGTCTCCGCGTCGCTCTCTCGGCCCTGACCTGCGCCGAATACTTCCGCGACGCCATGGGCCAGGACGTGCTGCTCTTCGTCGACAACATCTTCCGTTTCACCCAGGCCGGCTCCGAAGTGTCGGCGCTTCTCGGCCGTATGCCTTCGGCCGTGGGTTACCAGCCCACGCTCGGTACGGAAATGGGCGCCCTGCAGGAACGCATCACTTCCACGAAAAAGGGGTCCATCACCTCGGTGCAGGCCATCTACGTGCCGGCAGACGACCTGACCGACCCGGCTCCGGCAACGGCCTTCGCCCACCTCGACGCGACGACGGTGCTTTCCCGTCAGATCGCCGAGCTCGGCATCTACCCTGCCGTGGACCCGCTTGATTCGACGTCGCGCATCATGGACCCGCACATCATCGGCGACGAGCACTATGCCGTCGCCCGGAAGGTGCAGCTCGTGCTGCAGCGGTACAAGGAGCTCCAGGACATTATCGCGATCCTGGGCATGGACGAACTCTCGGAAGAGGACAAGCTCTCCGTGTCCCGCGCCCGGAAGATCCAGCGCTTCCTGTCGCAGCCCTTCCAGGTTGCCGAGGCCTTTACCGGCACGCCCGGCAAGTATGTGCCGCTCAAGGAAACGATCAAGGGATTCAACGAGGTCGTCGAGGGCCGCATGGACGACATCCCCGAACAGGCGTTCTACATGGTCGGCCCGATCGAGGAAGTGTTCGAGAAGGCGGAGAAACTGGGGTATAAGCGATAACATCGCATAGCAGAAGGTAAGAAGATGGGAAGGTAGGAAGGCAGGCACCGGCAACGATCCTTCTCTCTTACTCTCTTAACTTCTTCCCTTCGGGGTTCATTTCATGAGCGCCGAGGATTGGAATAGACCGATGGTTGCTGAAAAAGGAAAAATGCTTCTGGAAATCGTTGCGCCAAGCCGCCAGGTGGTGCGCACGGAGCACGTGGATGAAGTGATCGCACCCGGCAGCGAAGGCGAGTTCGGCGTGCTGCCCGGCCACACGCCTTACCTCACCACGCTGAAAGTGGGCATGCTCTCATATCGTGAAGCCAATGAATGGCATCATGTGGCTGTCGACTGGGGCTATGCAGAGGTGGGTCCGGACCGGGTTATCGTCCTTGCCGAAGGCGCGGACCGAGCGTCGGAGATCGATCTCTCGGAGGCCAAGCAGGCGAAGGAGCAGGCCGAGCGGAAACTGATGGAGAAGCTCGAGCAGACTGACTACGAGAAGGCGCGCGTCGATCTGATGCGGGCCATGGTGAGGATCCAGGTGGCGGAAAAGCACGGCCAGAAGTAACGGTCCACGGCAGTGTTAATGCG
>JAKAHZ010000055.1 GCA_021814615.1 Nitrospirota bacterium
CGAGGCCGACCAGGCCCTGCAAGGCGTGCAACCCGTACACGCCGCGTTTGGCGAAGAAGCCATCTGCCTACGCCGCGGTGCTCGGGCCGATCAAGCGGCAACGATCCAGCCAGTACTGGGCCGCGTCCGCCTGGCTCGCATCGGGGAAGAGCGCCAGATAGTTCTCGAACCCCGCGATGGCAAGGTCGAAGCTGCCCTTGTCGAAGTCCGCCTTCGCCTGCTGGTAGGCCTCGCTCGGCGACGGGCCCTTGGGAACCGGTTTCGCATCTGCAGCGGGAGCCGCCGTCGTGCCCGAGGATTGAGACTTGAGCCTGTTCTCCAACTGGTCGACGCGAGCAGCGAGCTCGGCCACCTTGTAAGTCTTGTCGTCGAGCTTCTGGCTCAGCTCCTTCAGGCGGAAGTTGTTTTCCTCCACCTTGCCCTGCAGGATCTGCAGATCCGTGACGAGCTGATCGAACCGCGCCCCCTGGTCGGCAAGCCGCTGGTTGACATCGGAGCTTCCCTCCGATCCTTTCCGCACCGTATCCTCGAGCTGGTCGACCCGCTTCTGGATTCCCGAGATGTCGGGCACCCGCGTCTGCGTATCGCGCACTTCTTTGCGGACCTCGGCGCGGAGGTCGTTCATCTCGCCGCGCATCTTGACCAGTTCGGCCTGGGGAGCGCAGGCGGCCAGCGGAAGCAGCACTGCAATCGTCATGACGGATGCTTTCATCGGTATACGTTCCCCCGGTCCCGTGCCCCCGCGGCCTGGACCGCGGCGGGCAGAAAAAAAGCGGGAAGCAATGCCTCCCGCCCGCGAAGCTATTCAGCCGGAATGAAATCGTCGCGCCGGTTTTTCTGCCAGCACTCTTCCGTGCTCTCGCTGCAGACCGGCTTCTCCTTGCCGTAGCTGATCAGCGAGATCCGCTTTGCAGAGATCCCCAGGTCCACGAGATACTTCTTCGCCGCAGCCGCGCGCCGCTGGCCCAGCGCCTGGTTGTACTCGATCGTGCCCCGCTCGTCGCAGTTTCCTTCGATCGAGACCTTGGCTTTACCGTGCGATTTGAGCCACGCGGCGTTCGCTTTCATCACGTCCTTGGCATCGCTCCGGATCACGGCCTGATCGAAGTCGAAGTGGATCGGCTTGAGCCCTTCCGCGGCCTTGGCGGCGGCCTCCCGCTCCCTGGCGAGCCGCTCTTCCTCGGCCTTCCGCGCGGCTTCCGCCTCCGCAGCCTTCTTCGCCTCGGCTTCCTTCGCCGCCTGGTCTTCGGCAGGCGCCGCCGGCGCGGGCGTGACCTTCTGCGCTTCCGGTGTCGAGCTCACCTCCGCCTTCTTCGGACAGCCGGCAAGCGCAAACATACTCATGAGAACAAACACCGCGAGCAAGGAACCAGCACTGATTCTTTTCATACCGTCCTCCGTGTCTGAGCGTTCACATCGAACTGCGCGACAGCGATCGCGATCACCTACACGTGCGACAAACGTAAAATATCACACCTCCCCGGTGATGTCAAACAACAGGTTTTTTGGGACATTCAGGAAGATTATGGCGTACCGTCAAAAAAGCGCACGCCTGTCGCAAACGCGCCGGCCTCCGTGATCGGCTCGGAGCAGACGCCTTTTGCGCAGGGGACCACCCTGCCGCGGTCCTCTCCGTAGATCAGCACGGTATTCGGAGCGCATGCGCGCGCCGCGGCGGCCAGAGCGCTCTCCGGCGCCGCCTCGATCGTCAGCGTGGTGAGCGAGAACCACGCGTCAAGCGCCGCGTCGTACATGCCCGCGTGCACGCCGATCGCCTGGGCCGTCGGCGCAAAGACCCGGAGCGCCCGCTCGGCGGCATCGCGGTACGCCGCCTTTCCCGTGATGGCATGCAGCCTGATCAGCAGGAGGATGGCGACGGCGTTCTCCGACGGATGCGGCGTATCCTCGATGCGCTTGAACCGGCTGCCGAGCACGGCGGCCCCGGTATCGAAGAAACCGCCGGCCGGATCCCCGAACACGGCAAGGCAGCGGTCCATGAAGTCTTGAGCGCGTTCGCGGTACCTGCCATCGCCCGTCGCTTCATAAGCGGCAACGAGCGCTTCGATGAGGTAGATATGATCGTCGAGCAGCGCCGCGACGCCGTCCACGTGCTGAAGCTCGCCGGCGATCTGCCGTTCCCGCAGGATCCGGTCAAGGCTCCTCAGGGCCTGGTCGGCTAGGCTCTTCTCCCCCAGGATGCGGGAAGCCTTGAGGAACGACGTGATGTACATGCCGTTCAGGTTCGTGTAGAGCGTCCGGTCGATGAAGGGCTGTATCCGATTGCTCCGTTCCGCGAGCAGTTTCCGTTTCGCGCTCCGGGCCGCCTTCTCCACCGCCTCGGCCGGCCGTGCCAGGTCATGCGCAACCTCGTCGATCGTGCGCGCGGCGCAAAGGACCCGCTTGGCGGGATCGTGGGGCAGCCTGCCCCGCTCGTGGAAGAAGAGGCGGGAGACGACGTCATATTCCTCCTCCGACACGAGAGCCTTGATCTCCCCGTCGGTCCAGGTGAAATAGCCGCCCTCGTCATCGGGCGTCACGTCCGCGTCCTGGCTTGCAGAGAATCCGCCGGCAGGATCAAAGAGCTCTTCGCGCGTGAAGGCGATGATGTCCTCCGCCACGGACCGGTACTTCCGGTCGCCGAAAACCGCGTAGGCATCCAGGTAGTTCCGCAGAAGCCATGCATTGTCATCCGCCATCTTCTCGAAATGGGGAACGAACCAGCCGTCGTCAACGGAATAGCGATGGAATCCGCCTGCCAGCTGGTCATGGAACCCGCCGGCAGCCATACGGTCCAGGGTGAGCCTGAGCAGCCTTTCGAGGTCCGGGTCCTTCCTGGCCGCGGCCCGCTGCAGCAGGAACTGAACAGCGCCGGGCATGGGGAATTTGGGGTCGCCGCCGAAGCCGCCGTTCTGTCCGTCGATCTGGGAGAGAAGCGCCTGCTCGGCCTGGCCGACCATGTCCAATGACAGTTCGCCCGGCTGCGGCGGCTCAGGCTCCAGTGCGGTCATGACACGGTCCGCGTACTGCGTTGCGTCGTTTCGCTGGTTCCGGTAGAACTCGTTCACCGCAAGCAGGAGTTTCTTGAATCCCGGCCTCCCGTGCCGGTCCTCGAGGGGAAAGTAGGTGCCTCCGTAGAAGGGCTTCCGGTCCGGCGTCAGGAACACCGAAAGCGGCCACCCGCTCCCCCCGCCCATGGCGGCGACCGCCTGCTGGTAGCGCCGGTCGATGTCCGGCCGCTCGTCGCGGTCGAGCTTGACGCAGACATAGAGCGCGTTCAGGTACATCGCCACTTCGTCGTTCTCGAAGCATTCCTGCGCCATCACATGGCACCAGTGGCACCACACGCCGCCCGAGGAGAGGAAGACCGGCTTGTTCTCCCGGGCCGCCCGTTCGAAGGGCTCGTCGCTCCAGGGATACCAGTCGATCTTCTGGCGGCTGGAATGATTGAGATAAGGGGAACGTTCGTTGGATAATCTGTTCATACTGGATGCTACCACAGAGGCACCGAGACACGGAAAAGTCAAAATCGTCTTACCGCAGAGGACGCAGAGGACATCAACAACCGTGCTCGAAATAAAGACCCCAGGCGGAATCTCTTGCGTCGATCCGGATGCAATTCAAGAGCCGTCGATTTCCTCGCCTGCTTTTCCTCTGCGACCTCTGCGGTAACGTTGCCTCGCTGTTCTCCGTGTCTCCCTGTCAGGCCTTTTCGTATTTGATCAGAATGTGGCTGGATCCTCGGGCGGAAGCGCCTCTTCGTCAAAGGGCATGACCCCGAGCCGGGCCATGACCTCCTCGATTCCGGAAAGCACCGGCTGATAATCGTACCCCGGCAGTTCCTCATTCAACGCATGCTCAACCAGGCGGTCGAAGGCGTCGAAATCGAAAGCCCCGTCCAGCACGCCGGCCTTCACCAGCGCAAGGAACATCGCCCGGTCGTCGTTCCCGTCCTTGCCGGCAGGGACCGTGATTCCCGCCTTCCCGCCGGGACCGGCAAAGTACCAGAGCATCGCCCCGTCGAGCGCATCGTAGAGCGTCACGATGCCTGCGGAGATCTTCCCCTGACGCAAGCGCCGTTTCCCGCCGCGGATATGCAGTCTCGCCCGCCGGAGCGGTCCCTCCACCGGACCGAGCGCCTCCTCGTTCATCAGGCCGAAATGGGGCATTGCTCCGTTCCTCTTGCTGCCGACCTGAAACTAGCGTTTCTAGGAATACTATAGCACCGTGGCGGAAGAGGAATGCGCGGTCGGACGGAAGAATCACGGGGACCAGGCAGGCGACAGGTAGTTGGCGTCATTCGGCGTCAGCCGTTCGATGCCCGAGCCGTCGGCATTCATCACATAGATGCCCGACTTGCCCGCGCGGGTGGAGCTAAAAACGATCTGCCGTCCCGAGGGAGACCACATGGGATTTTCGTCGCTTCCCGGGCCGGAGGTGAGAATCTGCATCTCCGAGCCGTCGGGCTTGACCGTGGCGATCTTGAACCTGCCCTGCACCTGCGACGCGAAGACGATGCGGTCGCCCCGGGGCGACCAGTTGGGCGATGCATTGTAGGGGCCGTCGAAGGTGATGCGGCGGATGTCCGCGCCGTCGGAACTCATGACATAGAGCTGCGGAGAACCGCCGCGGCCCGAGGTGAACACGATCTCTCTCCCGTTGGGGGCCCAGGAGGGGGCCACATTGTCCGACAGGCCGAAGGTCAGCCGCTCCAGGTCCCCGCCGTCCTTGTTCATGATGTAGATCTCGGCTCCGCCGTCCCTGGACAGGGACGCGGCGAGCCGTTTGCTCCCCGGCGCCCAGGCCGGCGAGATGTTCAGCCCCTCGAATCCCGATATCTTCCAGCGCCTGCCCGTTTCCATGTCCAGTCCGAAAAGATCGGGATTCCGGTCCTTGTAGGACACGTAGGCCAGGAACTTGCCGTCGGAGCTCCAGGCGGGCGACATGCAGATGGACCGGTCCGCGGTGAGCTTCTTCGGGTTCTGGCCGTCATAGTCCATGACGTACAGTTCCTTCTTCCCCGTCTTGTCGGAGACAAAGGCGATCCGCGTCTGGGCGATCCCCCGCTCCCCGGTGTACTGCATGACAATCTCGTCGGCGAAGGTGTGGACCATGCGCCGCAGGAGTTCGTCGTTGCCGTAATAGTCCTTGTTCGCGAGCCGGAGCCCGGTCACGCCGTCGTAGAGCTTGCCCGACAGTACCAGGTCGCCGCCCTTGCGGGACAGCCGCGCCCACGCCACGCCGGTGAGACCGAAGGTCCCGCCGCGCTTGACCGCCTCCGGAGAAGGTTCGTTCTTCCCCGGAGAGAGGAGATCGAGCTTCTTCGGGTCCATGACATCGAAGATCTGGGAGCGCCGGAGGTCCGACTGCAGCACATCGAGCGCCAGCGAGCGGAGCTGCGGCGATCCGGCGTCGTCGTACATATCGAGCACCACGATCGGGATCTTCCTCGCCTCGCCCGTGATCACGCCGAGGTAGAACTGGGCGGAGGCGGCGACGGGGAGGATGATCAGCGCACAGAGGATCAGTATTGTCAGTGTTCGTTTCATGAAATTGAACATACGTCATGAAAACAGTCATGGTTCAGTCATGATGCAGTCAACGGATGGATCAACTGCTTCTTGACTGGCTCTCGACTGTTTTCGGCTGTATCTTGACTGCCGACTATCGACTGTTTTCCGACTGTCTCTCGACTGAATATCGACTAATCCTTCTCCATCAAATCCACGCTGAAAGTCTCGGAGTCGCGGAAGAACCCCTCGGGCAGCGGCGGAAAGGGGCTCGAAGCGAAGATGGCGCGCATGGCAGCCTGGTCGAAATAAAAGTTGCCGCTGGCCCGCGTCAGTTTCGCATCCCCCACCCTGCCGGACCGGAGGACCTGAAAGACCACGGTGACCGTCGCGCCCTTCGCGCCCGGCGGCGGATTCCAGTTCCGCTCCACCTTGTCCCGCACGATGGCAACGTAGGGGGGGAAGGAGAATTCCGAGGTGCTCGCCGAGACGGCGACGGCCTGCTTCTTTCCCGCCGCCTCGGCAGGCCGCGGTTGCGGAGCGGCCTCCTCAACGGGTTTTTCCTTTTTCTGCTCCGTCTTCAGCTCCGGCATGGCCTGTTTCGATACCGTCGCCGGCTTGGGAGCTGGCGCCGCCTTCGCCGCCTTGGGAGCCTTGGCCGGTTTCGGCGGCGCGGGCTTCTTGGGCGCCGGCGCTGCCGGCGCGGCTGCGGGAGGCGCGGTCATGGACGGCGGCAGCAGCGGCGTCTCGGCCGGAAGGTCCACGAGCTTGACTTGATAAAACGGCGGGATGTAGACCCTCGGCTTGATGAGATAGGACAGGAGCAGGCCTGCAGACAGGACGATCACATGGAACGCAAGGGAGAACGAGACGGCCGCGGCAAGCTCACCGCCGGACTGTCCGAGCCTCTTCCCGGTGGGCAGTTTCATTGACCGGTTTCGCCTCCCGAAGACGCTGCTTCGGTCACCATGCCGAGTTTGTCGATGCCTGCGCGCTTCACCGTGTCCATCACGGCGACCACCGCGCCGTAGGGAGCGTCCTTGTCCGCCCGGAGATAGACGTTGATCTGCGGCTTGTTCTTCCGGAGCGATTCGAGCACGCCGCCCAGCCGGGCGACGGCAACGCGCTCCTTCTCGACGAAGACCTCCTGGGCCCGCGTCACGGTGATGACGATCCGCTCCTCGGGCTTGATCGTGTTCGCGCCCGACTTGGGCAGGTTCACGTCCAGCCCCCTGCTCATCATGGGCGAGATGATCATGTAGAAGAAGAGCACCACCAGGAGCACGTCGATGAGCGGGACGAGGTTCAGCTCCCGCATGATGTGGCTCTGCCTCCGCTGCGGCATCCTCATGAACGCTTCCTCAGCATGGTGCGGCTCACGTAGCTCAGGAACTCGATGGAGAAGGAATCCATGCGCGTCCCGATGCCGCGGATCTTCTCGGAGAAGTAGTTGTAGGCGATCACCGCCGGGATCGCCACGAAAAGGCCGCCCGATGTGTTGATGAGCGCCTCGGCAAGGCCCGGCGCCAGCGCCCCGATCTCGCCCGATCCCTTGAGCCCGATGCCATAGAAGGCGTCCATGATGCCCCAGACCGTGCCGAAGAGGCCCAGGAGCGGGCCGACGGTGCCGGTGGTGCCGAGGAACGCAAGGTAGCGCTCCATGTACATCACTTCATCCTGCGTGGTCATCTGCAGGGAGCGCTCGATCTCCTCGGTGACGGCGGGGATGTCCGAATCCGGGACTTTCCCTTCGGGAAAGGTCTTGAGGATCGCGCCGGTCTCGCGATGGCCCTCGCGGAAGAGCGCGGCCAGGGGGCTGAACTTCTTCGCGTCCGCGGTCTTCATGAGCTCGTTCACGTCCTTGGTCCGGCGGAACTCGGTCAGGAACTCGCGGGATTCCTTCTCGGCTTTGCGGAGATACTGGTACTTGAGCAGGATCATGGCCCAGGACACGATGGAAAATCCCAGGAGGAGCGTCATGATGATCTTGCCCATGAGGCCCGATTCCCAGAACAGGCCCACGATGCCCGGCGCCATGCCGGTGGTTGCGGTCACTGCAAAGACGAACATGGAAACCTCCAGGAAGTACGATCAAGAATCACTGCAAAGGACAAGGAAGAAATCATTGCGAATGAGAAGACCCCCGTATCCGTCTTGCCGTTCAGAGCGCCCTGCATCCCGTGAACGGAACCGCGCGTCGCATGCGTCGGCGGCAACGCTCCGAACTGCCACACGATCAGGCAGTCACGGCCGAGCCCTGCCTCACGGGCGAGGGGAAGTGCTGCGTCAGCCGACCATCACGCTGATGTGTTTCAGCCAGGCATGCTTGCGCGGGCCCGTGAACCGGGATGCAGAAAAATAGAACCATACCGGACAAGTGAAGGTAGCCTCGGCTCGCGCCACACATTGTCAGTAGATGCCGAGCACCTTGCCCATCTCGCTCACGTCGTATCCGCCCAGGGAAACGATCCGTTCGCGGAAGGACCGGTCGTCGCGGATGACGGCGAGCAGCGCCTGAAGCATGGGCGTATCGTAGTATTCCTGCAGGATGGCGAGATCGTACCGTTCCTGCGCCACAGGAATGAAATCGAGCTGTAGCGCCTGGGCCGCCGAGAGCACGCCGAGCCCCGTGTCCGCCGCGCCCGACGAGACCGCCGCGGCCACGGCCATGTGCGTGTATTCCTCGTGATCATACCCTTTTACCCTCTTCGGGTCAATGCCTGATCGTTTGAGGTGGAGGTCCGTCAGGAGCCGCGTGCCCGCACCTGCCTGGCGGTTCACGAAGACCACGTCCTCCCGTATCAGGTCGTCGAATCCCCGGATGTTCTTCGGATTGCCCCGGGGCACGATGAATCCCTGCGTGCGGTGAACGAGGTTCACAAGCACCACCTTCTTCCCTGTCACATGCCTCTTGATATAGCTCACGTTGTACTCGCCCGACCCCTCGTCCAGAAGATGGGTGCCCGCCAGGTGCGCTTCGCCGCGCTTCAGGGCGAGCAGGCCGCCCAGGCTGCCCACGTGGGCGGAGGACAACGACAGTTCGGGGTGGGCCTTCTTCAGATAATTGGCCAGCACATCAAGAGCGTTGTCGTGCGATCCGATGCAGACGATGGTATGCGCGATCGCGTCCCTGCGGCGCAGAAGCTCGACCGGGACCTCCGATCCCGCCGCGATCCCCTCGCTTGCCGCGGGAATGCGCACGATGCCGTCGGCGCGGACCAGGGACATGAGCGCGCCCGCCCCGCGCGTCACCGGCGTGGCGATCAGGTTCCCCGAAACGCTGCCGAGCTTGACGCGCAAAAACTCCTCCGCGCCGAGCGTTGACGCGACCTGGCGCGAGAGCCTCGCGGTCAGCGTATCCGCGGCGGGAACGGAGCGTCCCTGCAGGCGGTAGAGAAGCGGCTTCACGAAAAGGTTGAAGGTGAGCGCGGCGGACACGGGATACCCGGGGATGCCGATCACCGGCTTGCCCCGCGCAATCGCCAGGATGACGGGCTTGCCCGGCTTGATCGCCACGCCGTGGACAAGCACCGTGCCGAGCTCCGACAGCACGTGCGACGTAAAATCCTCGCGCCCCGCAGAGGAACCCGCGTTGATCACCACGACATCGTTCTCCGCAACCGCATCCTCGATCGCCTTCCGGAGCAGCGCTGCGTCGTCCTTCACAATGGCCTTCCGGGACGCGGTTGCGCCGTCCTCTTCCGCCATCGCCGCAAGCATCGTCGAGTTGAAGTCGATGATATCGCCTTTCCGGAGATCGCTGCCCGGCTCCACCAGTTCCGTCCCCGTGGGGATGACCGCGACCTTCGGACGCTTCCTGACCGTCACCTCCTGGTGGCCGCTCGCGATCATCGCGGCCTGATCCACCGGCCTGATCACGTGGTTCTCCGGGATGATGAGCTCGGTGGCCACGATGTCCTCTCCCACGAGCCGCACGTGCTGCCAGGGCGTTGCGGCTTTAAGGATCTCGATGCCCTCGGCCGTATTCTCCACGTCCTCGATCATGATTACCGCATCGAATCCGTCGGGCATGGGGTCGCCGGTGTCCACGGCGACGGCTTGGCCGGGCACGCTGAGCCGCTTCGGCCGCGTCTCGCTTGCACCGAAGGTGTCGAGGAACCTGACGGCATACCCGTCCATGGCTGCGGAATGATAAAAGGGCGACGAGATCTTCGCGATCACCGCCTCGGAGGTCACGCGGCCCAGGGCTTCGCCGACGGAGATTCGCTCGCCGTCGAGCGGGCCGCCGATGCCGGCGGCTTTCAGCGCTTCATCATAGATGCGAATAGCGTCTGCAAGAGGTGTGTTGGAGAGGAATTTCTTTTGTTTGAAGGACATGATTGCACCCGTTGTTGGTCATTATTCGCTCATCTCGGCAGGAGATTTGGAGGGACAATCGCTATATCAACACCATCTGTTTTCCCACTACGCCCTGCATCCACTCCGGCAGCTGCCCTAGAGAAAGATTCTTCAATTCCCCCGGCTCCACCTTGTGAAGGCCGCCACCGTAGGCGCGTCCGACACGAAGGAATTCTTGCATCGGGATACCATTCATCAAGTCCAGCAGCTCTTTCATTCGCTCCGGTTTCTCCTGCAAAAGCTTCATCAAAGCGGGTTTGGGATAAAGATGCAGGAATACATTTGTGCCGATTGCCTTAGAATAATTGAGAAAGAATCTGATAGGCGCCTGGCCGTTGCCACTTGACCGGCCCATATAGGTCGCCATGAAGAGTGACGGGGCACGCTTCTCCTGGAAATACCAGACTTCCTTACTGGCACAAAGATACCGCTCATGCAAACCTTGCTTCTTGCCCTTTTGAAGGTATGTCCACATCCCCGGATAGCGATCTCTCACAACATTCGGCGGTAGGTTGCAGTCAAGTAGATACTTAAGATTGTCTATCTGGGGCAAGCCGTCCGCATCCGCTTCTATAACGCCCTGTGTCACATATCTCGGACTTGGAAGCATGGGCTTTAGGAACTGCCAAGGGATAGAGTACTCCTTGATGGTCGCCGTACCGATTATAAAGAACTCATTTGCTCCTGTGGCAATGCCTCGTCGCACATCGAAGAAATCTCCGAGCGCGTCCGCGTCTTGCGATAGCTCTTCTTGTCCAAAATGCAGCAAGCCCCACTTCTGCGCACTATCCCTTCCACTCAGGTTAATTGTCTTTGTTTCTTCAGGCTGCGTGATGCTGCCTCCGTAAGAGAAGACGAAGGATGTCTCTGCGTCCGGCTGTTTCTTCTTGTAGGTAACGACACAGGACGAAACAAGGGCATCATCGAATTGGACGGTCTCAGGATTGAACTGATGAATATTCAGGAGAGTTACATGTCTGGCCAGATAATCTCTGAGCGGCTTGCCATAGTTTACATAGAGGAATTCAGATGGTATCAGCCAAGATGCAACACCATTAGCGGCGAGCAACGAATCCGCAAGAAGAACAAAATAGACATAGAGGCCGGCCAGCCCGCTGACCTTCAAACCCAGCGAACTTAGTACTCTTGATTGCAGCTGCAGTTTCAGCGCCGATTCAAGATGATGGTGCCTGACGTAAGGCGGGTTTGTACAAAGAAGATTGAAACGCCCACGATTGTCCGTCGTGGCCGCAAACTCGATGAAGTCTTGAAGGAGGACGTTGAGGCCCTTGGTGCCGTAAAGCTTCTGCGCTATATCCGCATAAACCCTATCCTGCTCCACGCCCGTCGCCTGGCGTATCGTGCGACCTCCAGCCTTTACCTTAAGAGCTGAGAAGAATACCCCGGATCCCAAGGCCGGCTCCAGAAATGTGAAGGATTCTGACGGAGAAAGTTCGATGAGTGCACGCTCTACGATCTGGAGCGCTAATGGATAGGGTGTAGAGAACTGGCCTAGGATATTTCTTTCTGCCTGGGTCTTTGCTGCATCAACATTCAACTGAAGCTTGTAGCGTCTTTCTTCGAGCGAGTCAAAGACGCCCGGTTCTTCTTCTACGCCGGACACTTTTTTTTTACGTCCAATCGAAAACAACGCTCTTAGGTCATCAAGCCTATGCTCCCAGACCCAGTCGATTCCTTCCGAAGCCTCATAACCCAAGTAGCCTGGCTCGAAATAGCCGCAGAGGAGCAAGATAAATTGAACTGACTTTCCATAACGGTCCCTTAACTTGGAAAACTTATCGGCCTCCTCCTTCCGCCTTTTGTTCGTGTTAGTTGCATCACCTGCGGATTTCGCCTCTATAAGCACCGGAAGGGTTCCTTGAGGCGCATCAAGCGGTTTTACCACGCAATCGATGGGAATATTGACGGCATTCTTTGGTCTTCCCGCTGGAATAGTGAGATGAAAGGTGAAAGTCCCCGCCGGCATTTCGCCAAGGTCTCTCGCCTCTTCGGTTTCAATCCGCCTATACCCATTGCGTCGAAGCCATCTGCCGATGGCAGCAAGCTGCCGTTTCTCTTGCGCATTGCGGATGATAGGATCAGAGGTCGCACCGCAGAGCCTGTCGGCTACTACTGTTGCACCGCGGTCCAGATCGGCCTTAGTCGGTTTCTCGCCTGATGCAAGCCATGGAAGAAGATCATGGTCTGCCAGTTCGTCCACGATCTCACAAATCCGTTCGAGGCCCTCCTTAAGCATCCTCTCATTCATTCGCACAGGAAGTCTGGGAGCCTTGTCGTCGCCGCCCTCCATCGCTCCCACCATCGCTTTGTTCAGATATGCAAGACCAATGAGACGATCACGTGCAAGCGGCGGTGAGGTGACCATGCGGAGGATCGGAAGGATTCCTGGTGCGTCTCGAAGAACGTCCGGGGTTATCTCTGTCAGATTATCCGTCTTTTCAAACGCAGCGAGAACGTCCTTCGTGCGAATGACTCGCTGTCTGCGGTATGTGGCGGGGGCAAACCGAAGGAACCAGTCATTATAAAAATCGATCGACTGGGCGACATCGGCTTTCCATAAATGTGGTTTATCCGAGTTAATTGGCATGATACATCCCGGGCTCGATCAAAATGCGGTGGTAACGGGAAAAGAATACTATAATAGGCGGGCAAATGGCAAGGAAATAGACATTGCTTGTAAGAAACAAGATACAATCGACAGAAGATGAAGTTAGACAGCGGTCAGCTATGATTCTGTAATTTTTCTTCTTTCCCATCCTCACGGACAGCGACGGTTCTTCCTTCAGCAGATAAAACGGCATCTGCTTGTGATGGTTCTCAACCGCTTTTCTTCCTATCCAGTTCAGTGTAGGCATAGATTATTCGATCACGACCTCATCCTGACTTTTTTACGGCTCAATAATTTCGACGTTGTCTCCGAAAATCTTCTTAATGTCGTCTACGTATGGTGATGGTTCATTGTTCAGAATCCTCAAAAAGACAGCTTTGACGGCCTCCGTCTGTGATGCTCTCATTTTGCAGTGGTAGGCCAACTCATCCATGCCTTTTCCCTTGAGAGTGCTCCGTTCTTCCCATTGCGAAGCAACCTCCCGATCGAGAAAAGCAAGAAACTTCCCCACCTTCTCGCCGTCCATAGCTTTCATGGCCGCCTCCTGCCTTTCTCTCGCCGATAACCGGCCCGACGGAGATTGTCTCCAAACGAACTCCACATTGCGCCTGCTTCACGGATGCATCATCTCGACCCCCTCGACGCCCTTGAAATGCTTCCGGTCGAAGGTGTAGACGAAGCGGACACCCGCCTGCCGGGCATAGGCCACGATCCAGGCGTCGATGAAGTCTATCGTGCTGTCGCGGTAGAGCGAGACGGCCTCTGACACGATAGCCCGGTCGCCGACCTCCACGCCGCGGGTATGCACGATCGCATTCAGGAGCGGCACGATCTCGCCACGGTCCAGCTTGTAGAAGCTCTGCAGGACCCAGACCAGCTCCGCGATCACTACGGCGGGAATAAGGAGTCGGACCGATCCTTCCTCGGCCTTGAGCAGCAGCCGCTTGACGTCAGCCGCCTTGACCGGATCGTCCCCGGTCAGAAAGCGGACCAACAGGTTCGTGTCGATGACCGCGCGCACCGGCTCACTCACGGCGTCTGCCTGCCTTCCTGCCCACGTATTTCCTTGCCGTCTCCCGCACCGCGTCGGCGTCCGCGGGCTTCGCCCGGCCCTTGAGATACCCCTGATAGTCCAGCAGGGATTCGGCGGATTTGATGACCATCTTGTCGTCTTCCTGCTCGAACACGACCACGCCGCCTTCGTGCAAGTGCAGCAGATCCCGCACCTTCTTGGGCAGCGTGATCTGGCCTTTCGAGGTGATCTTCGCCGTAACGGTCATGACGTTCTCCTTACCTTGAGGTAGGCTCCTTACTGTGGATTATAAACAATGCAGCCGACCGTGGCAACCGGAAATCCGCCCTCCTGCCTCCCGCCGCATCGGGCGTCAGCCTCGTGTGCTCGACCTTGTTTAGCATAGTTGACCACCTGCCGTCAAGAAAACAGTGGCAAACTTGACTTGGGGTATTGCGCGCGCTACGGTTTTGATAAGGGCCTTCGGAAGAGATGAAGGCTTTTTCATTTCGTCATCTCACGAGGAGAACAACAATGAAGGTAACACGGCGGCAATTCCTGAAATTCACGTCTGGGGCCATCGGCGCTGCCGCGGCTGCGGATCTGGCCCGGCCCGCAAAGGCGGACGGCGCCGGAGGGGCGCAGAAGGCGCCGATCAAATCGGGCAAACAGGTCCCGACTCTCTGCCCCTACTGCTCCGTGGGCTGCGCTCAGATCGCCATGGTCGACGAAAAAGGCAAGATCATCGATATCCAGGGCAATCCCGATTCGCCGATCAACGAGGGCACGCTCTGCCCCAAGGGCGCGGCCACCTGGCAGTTCGTGAACAACGACCAGCGCTGGACGAGGGTCAAGTACCGGGCCCCCGGCAGCGACCATTGGGAAGAGAAGCCGCTCGACTGGGCCATGCAGCGCATCGCCGAGCTCACGAAACAGACGCGCGACGCCAACTTCAACGAATTCCAGGGCATGCCCGACGGCAAGGGCGGCACGGTGAAGAAGCGGGTCATGAACACCTATGCGCTCGCTTCGCTCGGCGGCGCGACCATGGACAATGAATGGAACTACGCCCACCAGAAGCTTTTCCACGCCCTGGGGGTCGTGTACCTCGAGAACCAGGCGCGGATATGACACTCCTCCACGGTCCCCGGTCTGGGGGTCTCCTTCGGTCGCGGCGGTTCGACGACATTCCCCCGCGATCTCGTCCATTCCGATGCGGTCATGATCATGGGCTCCAACATGGCGGAGTGCCACCCCGTCGCCTTCCGCTGGCCGCTCAAGGCAAAGACCGACCACGGCGCGGTGCTGATGCACGTTGACCCGCGATTCACCAGGACCTCGGCGATGTGCGATCTCCACGTGCCGATCCGCGCGGCCACGGACATCACTTTCCTGGGCGGCCTGATCAGTTACGTGATCCACAGCAAACGCTGGAACACGGACCCCTTCTTCAAGGAGTACGTGGTCAACTACACGAACGCGGCAACGCTCGTGAATCCCGATTTCAAGGACACCGAGGACCTGAACGGGCTCTTCTCGGGCCTTTCCGAGGACGGCAAGGCCTACTCGCCCGCCACCTGGACCTACCAGCGCCATCCCGCGCCCGCCCCGCCGGTCACGGAACCCAAGACCTTCACGGACATGCTGCTCCAGCGTGTTCCCGGCAGGCCCAAGGCCGATCCCAGCTTGAAGGACCCGCATTGCGTGTTCCAGATCCTGAAGCGGCACTACCAGCGGTACACGCCCGAGATGGTCGAGAAGGTCTGCGGCTGCCCGAAGGAAAAGTTCGTCAAGGTAGCGGAAACACTGCTCAATAATTCCGGCCGCGACAAGACCTCGAACATCGTCTACGCCGTGGGCTGGACCCAGCACACCGTGGGCGTGCAGATCATCCGCTGCGCGGGGCTCCTCCAGGAACTCCTGGGCAACATCGGCCGCCCCGGCGGCGGCATCCTGGCGCTGCGCGGCCATGCCACGATCCAGGGTTCCACGGACATCGCGACCTTGTACCATTCGCTTCCGGGATATCTCAACATGCCCGACGCCAGGAAGAACCATGATACCTTCAAGGATTTCATCCTGACGGAATCCGTGCCGCTCATGACGAGCTACTGGGGGAACTATCCCAAGTTCGCTGTCTCCTACTTCAAGGCGCAGTGGGGAGGCGCGGCGACGAAAGAGAACGACTACGGTTACGATTATCATCCCAAGATCACCGGCGACCATTCACACCTTCCCATGTTCGTGGACATGATGAACGGCAGGATCAAGGGTTTCTTCGTCATGGGCCAGAACCCGGCAGTTGGCGGCCAGAACGCGCGGTACCAGCGAAAAGCGCTGGCCAAGCTCGACTGGATGGTGGTGCGCGACTACTTCGAGACCGAGACGGCTGCATTCTGGCGGAACTCACCGGAGGTGAAGGAAGGCGAGGTGAAGCCCGCCGATATCAAGACCGAGGTATTCTTCCTTCCCGCCGCCATGGTCTCGGAGATGGAAGGCTCCTTCACGAACACGCAGCGCCTGATCCAGCAGCACGAAAAGGCGGCCGACCCGCCGGACGATGCACGAAGCGACATCTGGTTCACCTACCAGTTGGGCAAATCGCTCAAGAAGATGTACTCGACGTCGAGCCATGACCGGGACTGGCCGATCAAGAACCTCTTCTGGGACTATGAGCCCGATGCTTCTGAGGTGGCAACCTTCCGCATCAAGGACGAGCCGTCCGCCTATAAGCTCCTCAAGGAGATCAACGGCTACACCTGGGACGACAAGAAGCCGCTTCCCACCTTCGCTAATCTCAAGGAAGACGGCTCCACGGTCTGCGGCGCCTGGATCTACACCGGCGTGATCCCCGAGGAAGGCGTGAACAAGGCGCGGAGCCGGAAGGCCGATGAATGGATATCGCCCGGCTGGGGCTTCTCCTGGCCGGCGAACCGGCACATCATGTACAACCGCGCGTCGGCAGACCTCCAAGGACGGCCCTGGTCGGAAAAGAAAAAGCTCGTCTACTGGGATCCGAAGAAGGAGGTCAAAACCCCGGACGGGAAGGTCACGCGCGGTTCCTGGGTCGCGCCCTCGGGCGAGGGCATCGATTTCCTGCCGACGAAAGCCCCTTCCTTCCGCGGCAAGGACAACGGCATCGCTTTCGACTGGCTCTCGGGCAACGACCCCTTCATTATGCGGCCCGACGGCAAGGCATGGCTTTTCGCTCCGGCGGGACTGGTGGACGGGCCGCTGCCCACGCACTACGAGCCCTATGAGTCTCCGGTCGCCAACCCGCTCTACAAACAGCAGTCGAACCCGGTGGCAAAAACCTGGAAGGTGCCGGGCAATCCCTATCACAAGGTGGCGGACCCGGATTTCCCGATCATCGTATCGACCTACCGGCTGACGGAGCACCATCTCTCCGGCGTGATGACGCGCTGGCTCCCATGGCTCGCCGAGCTCATGCCCGAGCTCTTCTGCGAGATATCGCCGGAGCTTGCGGCGGAAAAGGGCATCAAAAACGCCGAGTACATGACCATCGAGACCGCCCGCGGCAAGGTCCAGGCCCGCGCCATGGTGACTCGCCGCATGCGGCCCTTCACGGTGGACGGAAAGACCGTGCACGAGATCGGCCTGCCCTGGCACTGGGGCTGGCAGGGCCGGGCGCAGAGCGACGTGGTGAACAACCTGTCGGTGCTCGTGGCGGACCCGAACGTGACGATCCACGAGGGCAAGGTCTTCACCTGCAACGTCAGGGCGGGCAAGCGGGGAGGTGCGGCATGAACGCCAAGGGCATGTTCGTGGACACGTCCATCTGCACGGGCTGCAAGGCCTGCCAGGTGGCGTGCAAGGAATGGAACGGCCTTTCCGGTGAACCCAGCCACTTCGCAAAGAAGGCCGGCTACCCCTATAGGGTGGCGAACAACTTCAGCGGCAGGTCCTACGACAACACGCAGAACCTCTCGGCAACGGACTGGCGCCACGTGCGGTTCATTGAGCAGTTCAACGCCGACCGGAGCGAAGCGCGCTGGCTCTTTGCGAGCGATTCCTGCAAGCACTGCAACAACGCCGGATGCCTCAATGCCTGCCCGGTCCAGGCGATCGTGCGGACGGACCTGGGAAACGTGTTCGTGAAGCAGGAGGTCTGCATCGGCTGCAAGTACTGCATCCCTGCCTGCCCCTACGGCGTCATTTCCTTCGACCAGCGGACCGGCACGGTGCACAAGTGCACGCTCTGCAACGACCGCATCCACAACGGGCTCGGCACGGCCTGCGCGAAAGCCTGCCCCACGGGCTCCATCGCCTTCGGGGACGTGCCGGACCTGAAGATGCGGGCGGACGCCCGGCTTGTTCAACTCAAAAAGCTGGGATACGAGAAGGCGAATATTTACGGATACGACGAAGCGGGCGGCCTGAACGTGTTCTATCTGTTCCTGGACAAGCCGGAGGTCTACGGCCAGCCGGAGAAGCCGGTGGTGCCGCAGGACCGGCTGCACATCAGCTCGGGCGTGACCGTTGCCGCAGCGATCGCCGTGGCCGTGGGAGCTGCGATAGCTTTTAGAGAACGCGGAGAAAAGAAGGATAAACCTTAGAACCTTTTCACCACGGAGACACTGAGGTAAGGAGAACTGCAAAATCGAATGCCTCGTCTTGTCACAAACCTAGAGCAAGGCTTTGCTTCGCCTTACTCCGAGTCTCCGTGCCTCCGTGGTAAAACAAGTTTTGGAGGTGTTCCATGATGGCCCTTGAATCGCAGGCTCCCCACTGGGAGTGGTATTACATCGCCCTGTACTTCTTCATCGGCGGCGTGTCCGCCGGCGCCTACTTCATCGGTTCGCTGATCGAACTCCTGGGATACGAGAAACACCGGGAAGTGAGCAAAGCCGCGTACCGGATCGCCTTCCCGCTCATCTGCATCACGCCGGTCCTGTTGATCGCCGACCTGGGCCGGCCGGAGCGGTTCTGGCACCTCTTCTTTTCCAACGGCCCCGGATCGATCTACACAAACCACACCTCTCCGCTCTCCGTCGGCACCTGGGCGCTGCTGGTCTACAGCGGCATGTCGTTCCTCTCCTTCCTGAACGTTCAAGTGGAGGACGGCAGGCTCGCGTTGCCGGCGCTCAAGAAGGTCCATGAGATGTTCAGTCGCCTCCCGCACAAGGTCTACGCCGCCATCGGCTCGTTTTTCGGATTCTTCGTGGCAGGATACACCGGCGTGCTCCTGAACACCACGGCCCGGCCGCTCTGGGCGGGAACGGACCCCTGGATTGGGGCGCTCTTCATCGTCTCCGCCGCTTCCACGGGTGCCGCGGCCATCGCCCTTGTCATGGCGCGCCGTCAGGCCCTTGCTCCCGACACGGCCCGCAGCCTGCAGACCTTCGAGCAGCCGGTCATGATCGCCGAACTCGCGATCATTGTCGTCATGCTGGCTGTTGCCGGCAGGTACGCTGTTCCGCTCCTCACCGGTCTTTCCGGCGTTCTCTTCCTGGGCGGCGCGGTTCTTCTCGGGCTCCTGGTCCCCCTGGGCAGGCAGTTCATGGCAAGGGCAGGGACTGCGGAAAGAGACGGAGGGGTCATCATCACCTCCGCCTTTATTCTCGCCGGCAGCGCGTTCCTCAGGATCGCGCTGGTACAGGCAGGGCAATCGTAAAAGAACGCATCGAATGGTTTAGACAGTATCTCACGATTTCGAAAGGGACCACACCTGCATGACACTTCTCAGCGCCTCCATCAGCGACCAGATCAGCAAACGGCTTGAACAGATCGCGCGCGATGTTCCCGCCCTGGCGGACACGGCGCGGCTCTTTGCCGCGATCCTGCCGATCCTGCACGACGAAACCGTTCCCGCCCCGACGCTCCCCTTCACGCAGGAAGAGATCAGCGCTCAGATGGAAAAGGGACCGCTCATGGACGGACTCCACCTGGAGATCGACGCGGAACGGGCTGCCGACCTTCTGCTCCGGCTCGCCGAAGCGGCGGAACAGGCCGGAGCCCGGGTGAGCTCTGACACGATCCGGCAGTTGTTTGAACAGGAACCGGGTCGAGAGAAAAGCCGGGTGTTCCGCTCGCTTCTGTCCGATGAGGAGAGGGAGGAGTCTTGCGCCGCACGGCGGGACATGGACATCGAGATCTGCAGATTCCTGGCGCAGGCGGCCATGAAGCCCCAGCTCCGGTCATGGAGCCGCCACCTGGCGGCAGGCATGTCCGGGAGACGATGGGAACGGGGAACCTGCTTCGTCTGCGGATCAGCGTCCGTTATCGCAGAACTGCAGGGTAACAGCCAGGAAAAACATCTGCGCTGCGGCCTCTGCGGCGCGGACTGGCGGGTCGACCGGCTCTCCTGCTCCAGCTGCGGGAACGATGATCATCGATCGCTCCGCACTTTTCTCAAGGACAATGACCCGGCGAAACCGCGCATCGAGGCCTGCGACCTCTGCAGGACCTATGTGAAGGTCATTCCCGCCTTCTCCCCCGCCCCCGTCGACCTGCTGACGGTCGAGGACCTCGCAACGCTGGACCTTGATGCTGCCGCCAGGAAGCAGGGTTACCACCGCGCCCCGCCTCTCTAGGACGGATCGTCCTGCCCCAAAGGGAAAGAACCGTTACCACGAAGAACTCGAAATGCACCGGGTCCCTGATAGTTTGCCTTCCTGAATTTCTTCGCGCCCTTCGCGATCTTTGCGATGAAACGTTCTCGGCGCCGGTTTTTCGGGGCAGGGAATTTCAAGTCGCCGGTCATTCTTCTGCAGGCAGCACCGGCTCGTTAAGGATCGATGCCGGCATCGCGCCGGTCAGCGAATGCAGAAAATCAGCGATCTCATCCGCCTGGGCAGGCGTGAGGTCCCGGCCGAGCTGCACTTTTGCCATGATCGTGACCGCCCCGGCAAGCTTGTCCACGGACCCGTCATGAAAGTACGGCGGCGTCATCGCCACGTTCCTGAGCACCGGCACCTTGAAGACATACTTGTCCGATTCGCTCTTGGTCACCGCGAACCTGCCCTCATCGACCTGCACGCTCTTCGTATACTTCTGATAGGGTTCGAAGACGCCGAACTTCTGGTACATCTTCCCG
>JAKAHZ010000190.1 GCA_021814615.1 Nitrospirota bacterium
CCGAACTTGAATGAAACTGCGGCAATGGTGAAGAGATCGATAACGGCAACAGCATGACGAGAAGATTTCATCTTCTCGTCCCAGGATGGGCTTTTTCGCTTGACGGGGCGCCTTCAAATGGGTGACCATGATTGAATCCGGTTCCCTGCGCTGGCGTTTCGAACCCCTCGGCCTGGAGGAAGTGATCCGCCGCTCCGTCGAGACCACGGCGCCCCTCTTCGAAGCCAAGGGGATCGCCGTGACGATGGAGATCGCTCCCCTGCCGCCGGCGATCGGCGACCGCGACCGTCTTCACCAGGTCCTGATCAACCTCCTGTCGAACGCGGCGAAGTTCACGCAGGCAGGCACGGTCCGGATCACGGCTCGCCCGGATGCCGGACGCCGGGAGATCATCGTTGCCGTTAAGGACAGCGGCAGGGGCGTCCCTGCCGGGGATCTCGAGATCATCTTCGAGAAGTTCCGGCGGTCCGGCGGGGAACAGGGCACCGCGGACGGGACCGGCCTGGGCCTGGCCATCTCGCACCAGATCATCGCGCAGCACGGCGGACGGATCTGGGCGGCCAGCGAGCCCGGCAGCGGAAGCACCTTCTCCTTCGCTCTTCCCGCGGCGCCCGGCGCCGGTTGAGGAAACAGCAGGGCCGGCAGGAAGACTTCCCGCCGGCCTCGTCGTTTCTCGTGCACGATCCGCAATCCTCCCGCCTTCAGCCCTTCTGCATGCCGCAGAGATTCTTGCCGATCTCAAGTTCCTTCAGCTTCGCCTCGTCCACTGCCAGCACGCCAAGGTTCACCTTGCGGATATCCTGGTACCGCGCGGGGTTTTCCGGCAGCCCGACGATGACGCGGGCAAGAAAGGCGTCGAAGTCCCGGAGCTGGTACAGATCGCTCCCTGCGCGGGCCCGGCCGAGCGTCAGCTTGACGATGCCCTCGCCGTCCTCTTCGCGGATGCCCGTGGAATGCGCGGGAAGAACGATCACGTCGTCGCCGAACCGCGCAAAGCGCGTAAAGAGCGTGTCGTAGAGTTCCCGGGCCCAGGGCTTCGCCTGGCCCCCCAGATCGGGCCTGCCGATGCTCTCCTTCATGATGATGTCGCCGGTGAACAGGAACCTGCCTCCCAAAAGGAAGGACGTGCTGCCCGGCGTGTGGCCGGGGGAATGCACGACCTCCACCGCAGCCGCGCCTTCGCCGATGCGTTCGCCGTCCCTGAGCGGCGTGTAGCCGTAGGAAGCGCCCGCCACATCCAGGGGATGGACGTGATAGCGGGCTTCCGCATTTCGCGCCAGCTCGCGCCCGCCGGATACGTGGTCCGCGTGCAGATGCGTGTCGAGCACATGGGTGATCGCGACTCCGAGCGTTCCGGCAAGCTCCCGGAGGCGATCCCTATGGCGCGGCGCATCG
The DNA here is from genome assembly GCA_021814615.1 of Nitrospirota bacterium. Classification (GTDB taxonomy): domain Bacteria; phylum Nitrospirota; class UBA9217; order UBA9217; family UBA9217; genus JAKAHZ01. The sequence goes on from JAKAHZ010000190.1 coordinate 1,396, forward strand.
ATGACCACGGCCTTGCCGTCCGCTGCGATGAGATAGCTGAGGCAGCCCTTGGCAACGCGCGAGATCTGGTAGATCGCCGGTCCGGCCGCGACCTGCCGGTGTTCGTAGTACTCGCTCCATGCGTCCATGCCGCCCGCGAGGGCCAGGACGTTGAATCCCCGCTCGCGCAGAAGATCGGCGGAATAGGCAGCCGCGTCGCCATGAGCGCAGAAGGTCACGATCTGGCGATCCTTCGGGAGCTTCGCAAGGTGCCGGGTCTCCTCGCCCACGAAATCCTCCTGCGGAATGTTCAGCGTCTCCACACGGCCGCGCCCCTCGATGCGCCAGCTCCTGAACTCATCGCTGTTCCGGAGATCGAGGATGAAGGGCGCCCTGCCCTCCTCCAGCAATTTCTTGAATGCCGCCGCCGTCATCGTCTGTTCCATGCTCATGATGCTCCTTTTCCGGGTGATCGAAGCGAATGCAACGCTGACAGGCGCTGATCCATTCCAGCAACGCCGAAGTTAGGCCTGTTCAACGGTCAATTGGCAACCGGGACAGGCATTCCAAACTATACACCACGGCGGCCGGAGAAATCCAGCAAGAGGGTACAGGATCCGCGGGGAGGCGAAGGGAAAAGGGACGAGGCTACCGTTTATGGCAATGCGTGCAGAGCTGCATGGGGCTCGCGGCCTTGTACCGGAACAGGCGCATGAAGTCGGAGCTGTGGGGATTGTGGCAGCTGGCGCAGGAGAAGGGCTTCTTCTTCTGGATCGGATCCTTGAGCGCGGGCTTGTCGGTCCGGGGCCTTCCCTCGTTATCGAGAACCGGGATGCCCAGGGGGTGGCCCGAGCGTCCGTACCCGGCAATGGCGTGCGGGCTCTTGGCTACCGCGTCATGACACTCCAGGCAGACCAGGGAGGGCGCTTTCTTGAGCAGGGATACCTCGTCGGTCGCGTGCGGTCCATGGCATTCCAGGCACATGCCCGCCGCAACAGGCGCGTGCACGTTCTTTGCGGAGAAAAGGGCCTTGTCATGGCACCCCATGCAGAGTTCGGGGATCGGGGAGTGCAGCAGCCGCTCGTTCGCCGACCCATGAGGGGCATGGCAGCCCGTGCAGCCCATCATGGCCAGCGCCCCGTGAACGGTCTTCTTCGCGAACCCTGCCCGGTCGTGGCATTGGTAACAGAGCTCAACCCCCTCGGCCTTGAGCAGCTTCGCCGTGTCCGTGGAGTGAGGATCGTGACAGGCGGTGCAGCCCATGTCCAGGGCGGCATGCCGGGTCTTCTGCTCGAATTTCGATCGGTCGTGGCAGCCGTAACAGAGCTCCGATCCCTCCGCCTTGAGCAGCTTCGGAGCAGCCGAGGAATGAGGATCGTGACAGGACGCGCAGCCCATGCCGAGCGCGGCATGGACGGTCTTCTTCGCGAACCTGGTCAGGTCATGACAGGTGTAGCACAAGCCCGGAGCCTCCGACTTGAGCAGGTTGGCGAAATCGCTTTTGTGCGGCTCGTGGCAGCCCGTGCAGCCCATGCCGAGCGCAGGATGCGTCGTGGTCCGCTCGAAGGCGGACCGGTTGTGGCAGGAGTAGCACAGCTCGGGTTCGTCGGTCTTGAGCAGCCGGCGGTTCGCGGTCTTGTGGGGATCGTGGCAGACCGTGCAGTCCTTCTTGAGCGCGCCGTGTACGACCTTCCCCGCATACGCCGCCGCGTCATGGCACCCATGGCAGATCTCCGATCCCTTGGCCTTGAGCAGATTCTTCTGGCTGCCGCCGTGGGGATCGTGACAGTCCGTACAGTTCGCGACAAGGGCCGCATGGGCAGCAGTTGCCGAAAACCTTCCCGGATCGTGGCACCCGAAGCAGAGCGCGGGCTGGTTTGCGAAGAGGCCGCCGGCAATGTTCGTGCTCTGTTTGTGCGGGACCGGTTTTGTCTCGGTGATGCCCCGGTGGCAGGTCCTGCAGCCCAAAAGCAGGGCGGCATGGAGCGCCTTCTGCTTCGTAACGGCTTTATGGCATTTAATGCATTCCTTGTCCCGCTGGGGCGTTGTATCTGCCGCTGATGCAAGGGAGGAGAAGAAGAGCGGAAAGAACAGAGCGAAGGGAAAAAACCGCCGAAGAAGGCTCAAGACATCCCATGACAAACGAGGCGGCAGGACCATCGGCTTTCCTCAGACCGGAATGATTCAGAGGTCAAAATGCACGACTATTGTAGTAGAAATCATGGTTTATTGCAATCTTTTGTTCTGCAAAGTTTCCCTACAAGAAACAGGGTCCTTTTTGCCCGGGGAACCTCTTGTAATGAAAAAATGGAACCCCTCTCGCGCGGCCTACGTCCGGCTTGCTGCACAGGCGCACGTACCCTTTCCAAAACCGGTTCCCTTCTCCCGGGTAACCGGCTGTGTCTCTCCAGGAGCGGACGTCACTGAACCGCAACCTCACGCATGACGGGTGGTATGCGCGCCCTCGTCCTTCTTATGCCTGAGCGTCGATATGCCGAGCAGCGCGTAAATCGGGCAGAAACCCACGATGCTCGTTCCGAGAAAGATCACCGCAACGACACCCAGCACCGCGGCAAGGGTCCCGCTGATCGCGCCCGCATAATAGAGCGCCGCGATGACCACGGCAATTGCGGCACGGAGTATCCGGTCGAGCATGGCCATGTTCTTTTTCATTGGTCACCTCCCTAAGAACCACTTCACTGCAACCACGACAGCCGCTGCCAGCGAGATGCAGACCGCGCAGGAAATGAGCAGTTTGATCCACAGGGGCAGTCCGAGAAATCGCTCTCTATACTTCATAAAATCACTATACCACCCTGTGTACCACGCTGTGTGTCCTTGACGCGCTCTCTTCCCGAATCGATAATGACAAGAGAGCTTTATTCAAGGAGGTGCGATATGGCAACAATACAGAAGATCACCAGGCCGAGAACATCGGCCATGCAGACCGGCGCAGTGCCGGGGTCCATGAAAGCGGCGGCAATCGACCGCTTCGGCCCGCCCCAGGCGCTTTCTCTCCACACCCTTCCCGTAATTTTGCCCGGGCCGG
>JAKAHZ010000056.1 GCA_021814615.1 Nitrospirota bacterium
CGCATGGCCCAGGACTTCAACATGCGCTATCCGCTCGTGGACGGACAGGGGAATTTCGGCTCCGTTGACGGCGATTCAGCAGCCGCGTACCGCTATACCGAGGCCCGGCTTACCAAACTCGCCGAGGAGCTTCTTGCCGACATTGACAAGGAAACCGTCGATTTCGTCCCGAACTTCGACGACACCACCGCCGAGCCGTCGGTGCTGCCGACGAAGGTCCCGAATCTCCTGATCAACGGATCCGCCGGCATCGCCGTGGGCATGGCAACGAATGTCCCCCCGCACAATCTTTCCGAGGTCGTTGACGGCCTGGTGATGATGATCGACAATCCCGAGGTCACGGTCCCGGACCTCATGACCGCCATCAAGGGGCCGGATTTCCCGACCGCCGGCTTCATTCACGGCATGGAAGGCATCCGCCAGGCCTATATGACCGGCCGGGGCATCATCCAAATGCGCGCACGCGCGACGATCGAGGAAATGAAGGGCGACCGGGAATGCATCGTGGTCACCGAGATTCCCTATCAGGTGAACAAGCGCCGCCTGCTCGAGCGGATCGGCGAACTGATCCAGGACAAGAAGATCACCGGCATTTCCGAGATCCGCGATGAATCGGACCGCGAGGGCATGCGCATCGTCATCGAGCTCAAGAAGGGCGAGATCTCGAACGTCGTCCTGAATCAGCTGTATAAGCATACGGATCTGCAGGCAACCTTCGGCGTCATTATGCTGGCCCTGGTCAACAACCAGCCGCGCATCCTGAACCTGCGCAGGCTGCTGTCGAACTTCCTCCAGCACCGGAAGGAAGTGGTGATCCGGAGGACCAAGTTCGATCTCCGGAAGGCTGAGGAGCGCGCCCATATCCTGCTGGGACTCAAGATCGCCATCGAGAACATCGATGCGGTTATCGCGCTTATCAAGGCGGCGGAAAATCCCGAGGCGGCAAGAACCGGGCTTATCCGCGAATTCAATCTGTCTGAAATTCAGGCGCAGGCGATCCTGGAAATGCGCCTGCAGCGGCTGACCGGCCTCGAACGCGACAAGATCGTCGCCGAGTACGAAGAAACGCTGAAGGAAATCGCCCGTCTAACCGAGATTCTCAAGTCCGAGGCTCTCGTGATGCAGATCATCCGGGACGAGCTCCTGGCGCTCAAGGCCGAGTTCGGCGACCCCCGAAGGACCGAGATCGTCGCCGCGACGACGGAGATCGGCATCGAGGACCTGATCAAGGACGAAGAGATGGTGATCACCATCTCCAACGCGGGGTACATCAAGCGGAACCCGCTGACGCTCTACCGCGCGCAGCGCCGCGGCGGGAAAGGCAAGATCGGCATGGAGACCCGCGAAGAGGATTTCGTGCGGCGATTGTTCATGGCGACCATGCACAGCTACATCCTGTTCTTTACGAACAAGGGCCGCGTGTACTGGCTCAAAGTGCACCAGATCCCCGAGGCGGGACGTCAGGCAAAAGGCAAAGCGATCGTCAATCTTGTCCAGATCCAGCAGGACGAACGGGTGACCGCGGCACTTCCCGTGCGCGATTTCACCCCCGACCATTTTATTCTTATGGCCACGAAACACGGCATCATCAAGAAGACCGAGCTTGAGGCCTACAGTCATCCGCGGCCGTCGGGGATCATCGCCGTCACTCTGGAGGAGGGCGATGAACTCATCGCCGCCGAGGTGACGGACGGCCGGCGAGATGTGTTCCTGGGCACGAAAGACGGTCTTTCCATCCGCTTCAACGAAACGGACGTGCGGGAGATCGGACGAACGGGCAAGGGCGTGATCGGCGTCCGTCTTGACGAGGGGAATGAAGTCGTTGGCATGGAAATCGTTCGTGATGATTCGACGATCCTCACGGTCACGGAATACGGCTTCGGCAAGCGGAGCTCGTTGGAGGATTACCGCAGCCAGTCCCGCGGAGGCAAGGGCATCATCACGATCAAGACCACGGAGAAGAACGGCAGAGTGGTCGGGATCTCCCAGGTGGCCGAAGACGACGAAATCCTTCTTATCACGAAGGACGGCAAGATCCTTCGAACACGGGCAAAGGATATCTCGGTGCAGGGACGGAACACCCAGGGCGTTCGCCTGCTGGAGACGGAGGGCGGGGACAAGGTCGTAAGCCTTGCCAAGGTCGTCGAACGCGACGATGAAAAAGAAGGAGCCCCGGACAAGGATATCCCCCCGTCTCCGGTCTCCGGGAGCGCGTAGCATGAATACGCGGCTTGCCCTGGTCCTGGCGCTTGCTCTGTCCGTTGCCGGTTGCGAGTTTTTTGACCGGCAGGCGACGCAGGAATACGAGGCCGCGACGAAGCGCTGGAACGCGGGCGAGTACCAGGCCGCCGTGTCCCAATACATTCTCCTGGTCAAGGAACATCCCTTCAGCCCTCTCGCCGACAATGCATTATACTGGGTCGGCGTGACTCAGTTTCTTTATCTGGGCGAGACGGAAAAAGCGCTGGAGACCTTGCGTCTTCTGCTGAAGAAATATCCGCGCCGCGACATGGCGCCTGCCGCGCAGCTCCAGATCGCTGAGATTTACGAATTGGGGTATAATGATTATCCGCGGGCGATAGAGGAATACCGCAAGGCGAGCCAATATCCCGACAAGGATGTCCGAGAAAAAAGCCTCTACAGCCTGGCGGACAATCTGATCCGCGTCGGAAAAATCGAAGAAGCCAAGGAAGCATGGTTGACCCAGGTCAGCGAGTTTCCCCGTGGAAGTAGGGCGGACATTGGCTTCTACCGGCTGGGTACGACGGCATATTCGCAGGGCCAAATCGACAACGCAGAGCTTTATTACCGCAAGTCGCTGGCGGTAAGCAAGGACAAGGAGATTGGCATCAAGGCTAAGTTCGCTCTGGCCCAGTGTCTGGAGGCGGAGGAGAGCCTTCAGGAAGCGCTGAAGATCTACCGGGAGCTTGAGCCGGAATACCCGAATCCGGCGGCAATCCAGATCAAGATTAAAGCATTGGAAGCGCGTATAATCAAGAAAAGTTATTGACAACTCCAGGGGAGCGTGTTACCTTTTTATGCTCGATTTGAAATTCGTCCGGGAACAGCCGGAAACAGTACAGGCAGGAATTCGCAGACGGGGCGCCGTTCTTGATCTCACGGAGTTCCTGGGCCTTGATGAAAAGCGCCGTCAGCTGCAGCAGGAGGTCGAGGCGCTCCGCCGGAAGCGTAACGAGGTCTCCGAGGAGATCGGGAAGCTCAAGAAAGCCGGCCAGGGAGCTGACGACAAGGTCGCCGAAATGCGCGCGGTGGGAGATTCCATCGCGGCGATCGAGACGGCGGTCCGCGAGGTCGAGGACGCCCAGCGGAACATCCTGCTGACCATACCGAATCTTCCTCATGCATCAGTGCCGGACGGGAGCGATGAGACCGGCAATGTGGAAGTGAAACGGTGGTCGCCGGTCGGTACGGAGCCGCCGAAGCTCGCCTGCGAACCGAAACCTCACTGGGACATCGCTGAATTCCTCGATATCATCGATTTTGATCGGGCGGCCAAGATCACCGGTGCCCGTTTTGCTCTTTATAAGGGAATGGGCGCCAGGCTGGAACGGGCCCTGATCAATTTCATGCTCGATCTGCACACCACGGAGCACGGCTACACGGAAGTACTGCCGCCCTTCATGGTCAACCGGACCAGCATGACGGCCACGGGACAGCTCCCCAAGTTCGAAGAGGAACTGTTCCGCGTGGAGAACGGCAGCTACTTCCTAATCCCCACGGCGGAAGTGCCCGTCACGAATATTCATCAGGACGAGATCATTCCCGACGAGGCGCTGACGCTCAAATATACGGCCTTCACCCCCTGCTTTCGCCGTGAGGCTGGTTCCTACGGTAAGGACACGCGGGGCCTGATCCGGCAGCATCAGTTCAACAAGGTGGAGCTCGTGAAGTTCAGCCGGCCCCAGGATTCCTACGGCGAACTGGAAAAGCTCCTTGCCGACGCAGAAGAAGTGCTTAAGCGGCTCAAGCTGTCCTACCGTGTTGTGGCGCTCTGTACTGGGGATATGGGATTCTCGGCCGCAAAGACCTATGACATCGAGGTCTGGCTGCCCGCGCAGAACAAGTACCGAGAGATTTCGTCGTGCTCGAATTTTGAAGATTTCCAGGCGCGGCGGGGGAACATCCGGTACAAGCCCAAGGGCGGGAAGAAAACCGAACTGGTGCACACGCTGAACGGTTCCGGTCTTGCTGTGGGTCGGACCGTTGTGGCTATCCTGGAAAACTATCTCCAGCCGGACGGGACGGTGCTGATCCCCGAGGCGCTTAAAGGGTACATGGGCGGCGCCGAGCGGATCGTTCCCCGGAAAGCGTTGATCTGAACTGGCGTTGCGCACCGGGAGAGCGGATAATCCGGAGAGATGGCCGAGTGGTTTAAGGCGGCGGTCTTGAAAACCGTTGAGCGAAAGCTCCGGGGGTTCGAATCCCTCTCTCTCCGCCATTAACTTAATAATGAGTTCATAGATTTGAGTTCGTAGTTCGGAGTAGCATCGGGAAGAATCGGTTTATGGTTTTCTCCGAACTATCCACTACGAACTGCAGTCAACGGAGAGGTGGCCGAGAGGCTGAAGGCAGCTGCCTGCTAAGCAGTTGTAGGGGAAACTCTACCCCGGGTTCGAATCCCGGCCTCTCCGCCAGTTTTCCCGCGAAACAAATCCAGATCGGTTGTTAACTATTTGAAGGAGGAAGCTCACATGAAGAAGGTAGTCGCAGCAGTGCTCGTGGCCGGTCTCCTGTTCTCGTTCGCCGGCTGTAAGAAGAAAGAAGAAACGCCGCAGCTGCCCCCCGGCCATCCGTCCATGGAAGGCGGAATGCCGCAGACGGGCATGCCGGACATGCCGAAAGTCGACCGCAAGGTGATCGTCCCGAAGGAAGTTAGCGCGAAGTGGAAAGCGGTGAAGCTGACGATCGAGGACAAGTCGGCGAAGAGCATGAAAGAATACACGATCAATGTCGGCGGCGAACAGGCGGTTGGCGCCTTCAAGGTGAAAGTGCTGGCCTTCCTGCCGGACTTCCGCATGGGCGACAAGGATATCACGTCTGCCTCGGATAAGCCGAACAACCCGGCCGCACAGGTACAGATCACGGAGAACGGCAAAGAGATCTGGGTGGGCTGGCTTTATTCCATGCACCCCGGCATCCATCCGTTCCAGCATGAGAAGATTGCCCTCACGCTGATGGGCGGCGTTTCGAAGTAAGCGATCGTTGATTACCGGTGCACGGGCGCATCTTTCGCCGTGCACCGTTTTTGCGCCCATAGCTCAGTTGGATAGAGCACCAGACTACGAATCTGGGGGTCAGAGGTTCGAATCCTCTTGGGCGCGCCATTTTTCGGCAGAATGTTGAGCGGAACAGCAGCACGATTTATGGAATCGCAGCCGATCAGGACAGATGAAGAGTTCATGCAACTTGCCCTGGCCGAGGCGGAGAAAGCGGCGGTTGCAGGCGAGACGCCGATCGGTGCGGTTGTCATCGTGAACAACCGGGTTGTGGCAAGCGGCCACAACATGCGTGAGACTTGGCAGGATCCCACGGCGCATGCCGAAGTCATTGTGCTTCGGGAAGCGGCTGCACGAATGGGCCGGTGGCGGCTGCCTGATGCCACCCTGTATGTTACGATGGAACCTTGCCTGATGTGCGCAGGCGCGCTGGTCCTGGCCAGAGTCGGCAGGCTTGTGTATGGATGCCGCGATCAACGCGCGGGAGCGCTGGGCTCTGTGTACGATGTCGTTCGGGACGGCAGGCTCAATCATGTGTATCGTATCACACCCGGCGTGCTGGAAGCGGAATGCCGCAGCGTGGTTCAGGGATTCTTTGAAAATCTGAGAAAAGCCTAGCGCAGACCTGAACGTCTCTTCCGGCGAGAGCCGGCACGAGCGGTCAGGTGTGCTCTCGGATCAACGGAGAGGTGGCCGAGTGGCTGAAGGCGGCAGTCTCGAAAACTGTTGTGGGGGTAACTCCACCCCGGGTTCAAATCCCGGCCTCTCCGCCATATAAAAACAGTACAGAGTACCAAGTTCACAGCACCCAGTAAGAGCAGTGAAACGGAGAGGTGACCGAGCGGCCGAAGGTGCACGACTGGAAATCGTGTGTTCGCCCAAAAGGTGAACCGTGGGTTCAAATCCCACCCTCTCCGCCATAATTAAAACAGTACAAAGTAAGCGAGAGTACAGAGTACAAAGCGAGAACCGCAAATCCTTTTCTCTGTACCTGGTACTTTGTACTTGGTACTGGTATTGAACAGCGCTCATGGGCCCGGGTCCTGCGCAACCACGTCCTGTGAATCCCGTCAGGTCCGGAAGGAAGCAGCGGTAAACGGGAACCGGGTGTGCCGCAGGGAAACCCGGGTTCGTGAGCCTTTTTTTTGGTATTGGTGATCGGAGAGACGCTAATCCGTTCTGACTTCCGAGGTTCTCATGAGCTACCAGGTCCTGGCACGGAAATGGCGACCGCAGGTGTTCGAAGATGTTGTCGGACAGGGCCATATCACAAGGACCCTGCAGAACGCCATCGCCACCAATCGCCTTGCCCACGCTTTTCTGTTTTCCGGTCCCCGCGGCGTCGGAAAAACGACGACCGCCCGCATCCTTGCCAAGGCGCTCAATTGTAAAAACGGCCCAACGCCCAACCCCTGCGGGAAATGCGATTCCTGTCTCGAGACCGCTGCGGGAATGTCGGTGGATGTGATCGAAATCGACGGGGCCTCGAACCGCGGCATCGAACATATCCGCGAACTCCGCGAAACGGTGAAATATGCTCCCGTCGGCGGCAAGTACAAGATCTATGTCATCGACGAAGTGCACATGCTCACGAATGAGGCCTTCAACGCGCTCCTGAAGACCCTCGAAGAGCCGCCGCCGAACGTTCTGTTCATCTTCGCAACCACCGAGCCGCAAAAGGTCCCGCCGACGATCCATTCCCGATGCCAGCGATACGGGTTCAAGCGCATCGGCCTGCAGGAAATCGCTGCGAAGCTCCGTGACATTGCGAACAAAGAAGGCATCACGGTGAGCGACCAGGGACTGGCATTGATCGCGCGAGCGGCGGAAGGCAGCATGCGCGATTCGCAGAGCCTCCTCGACCAGGCGGTCTCCTATTGCGGCCTGCAGATCGATGACGCGTCCCTGCAGTCCATTCTGGGGGCCGTCGCCCAGGATGCCCTTCTTCGATTCACCGACGAGCTGTTGCGGAGCGATGCCGCCGGCCTCATGGTACAGGTCGACGAGCTGCTCGAACGGGGGCAGGACATGCGGCAATTCCTGGGAGGCGTGGCGGAGCACCTGCGAAACCTCATTGTTTCGAAGATTGCAAAGGAACCATCCCAGATCGTTGAGCTTCCTTCCGCGGATCTCGCCCGGATTGCCGAACAGGCCTCAGCGGTGGATCTTGACCGGCTGGTGCTGCTTTTTGACAGCCTGTCCAGGACCCTCGACAGCCTGCGCTGGTCTCCCCATCAGCGCTTCACGCTTGAGATCGGCCTCATCAAGGCTTGCAGTCTGGTACCCCTTGCTCCGCTGGGCGAAGTCCTCGACCGCGTCAAAACCATGGAGGCCCGTCTCAGCGGGGGCGATGCGCTCTTGCCCTCCGGACAGGCGCTCAGTGACCGCGCAGCCCCCCATGCGCAACAGAGCAGGGCTCGTCCTGCGTCGCCTCCTGCGCCCGCAGGAGGCGGCTCAGTCAGCGACCGGTGGGAGCGTGTCGTGGCAGTAGTGAAGCGCAAGAAACCGGGACTCGCCATGATGCTCGCGTCTTCACGGGTGATCGAGCAGTCCGAAGCCCGCATGCAAATCGGCATTCAAGGTACGCAGTTCCAGCTCGAACAGGCAGAAGAAAAAGCAAACCGCCAGATCGTGGAGCAGGCTGCAGCCGAAGTCTTCGGCCAAACGCTTACCGTATCCTTCCAGCTGCAGGGGACGGGCTCGGCAGCACCGCCGAAACCAGCTCCCCCGGCGAAAAAGGCGGAACCACGCGAGCAGGATCCCCTGGTGCAGGACGCCCTTTCCATTTTCAATGGTGAAATGATCGATCCGGATCCCAACCGGAAATGAGCCTGTACTGATCGATACCATTTGATTTTCTTATACCCTTATTGATACGGCGTTTTTTTGTTGCAGACCCTTCCGTTTTCTTTTACAATATCATCCCTTTACCCTTATGTCGAAAAATTTACTCAATAACCTCATGAAGCAGGCCCAGCAGATGCAGGAGCGGGTCAAGAAGCTGCAGGAAGAGGTCGGCAACAAGACCGTGGAAGCTTCTTCGGGCGGCGGCATGGTGACGGTTGTCGCCAACGGCCGCCAGGAGATTCTCTCCATCAAGATCGACAAATCCGTCGTCGATCCGGCTGATATCGATATGCTGCAGGATCTGGTCACGGCTGCGGTCAACGAAGCGCTCAGGAAATCCCAGGAGCTGATGAAGGGTGAGATGGGCAGGCTCACCGCCGGCATGGGCCTTCCGCCTGGGATGTTCTGACAGCCCGCCGGAGCATTATGGAAGAGGGCGCGAAGGACAAAGCACCGTCCCTGCAGGCTTCCGATGGGGTGGAGCAAACCGCTGGCCGGGGAAGGAAACGGGAGCGGGCGGGAGAGCAGGACGCCAGGGTTTCCGGCAAGGCGCTCGGCAGGATGGTCGAGGCCTTCATGAAACTACCCGGCATCGGCAGGAAAAGCGCCGAACGCCTCGCCTTTGCGGTTCTGGGCATGCCTCGCGACGAGGCGGAATACATCGCCCGGGCCATCGTCGATCTCAAAGACAGCAGCCGGTACTGTTCGGTCTGCAACAATATCACCGAGGACGATATCTGCAGCATCTGCCGCGATCCGCGGCGCGACGATTCGGTCATCTGTGTGGTCGAGGAGCCGAGCAACATCCTCGTGCTCGAAAAAACCGGCAGTTTCCGCGGCAAATATCACGCGCTGCTCGGCGCACTGTCCCCCCTGGACGGCATCGGGCCGGAAGACCTGAAGATTGAGGGACTCCTTGACCGGTTGAAAACCGGGGTCAAGGAAGTGATCCTGGCGACGAATCCCACGGTTAAAGGCGAGACCACGGCACTCTATCTGTCCCGGATCATCAAACCCCTCGGGATCAGCGTCACCCGGATCGCATACGGGCTGCCGGTGGGCGGCGATATCGAGTACGCCGATGAAAATACGGTTCAGCGCGCGCTGGCCGGTCGAAGGGAAATGTAGGATCAACAAGCACCAAACTGAATATCTAAATCCGAAACAAGAGTGAACGGGATTCTGATGCGACAGTTTCGGATGTATGGGAGGGTACGGTATGGCTGAAATGATTGAGATCAGATGGCACGGCAGGGGCGGTCAGGGCACGGTCACTGCCGCCAAGGTGCTGGCAGATGCCTGCCTGTCCGGCGGCCGGAATGTCCAGGCCTTTCCGGAATACGGCCCGGAGCGCGCAGGCGCCCCGCTCCGCGCGTACAACCGCGTCAGCGAAAAGGAATTGCGCATGCACTGCCCCGTGCTGAATCCCGGCGTCGTTGCGGTGGTGGATGCGTCGCTCTTGGACGCCATCAACGTCGCCGATGGTGCGAAGGACGACGCCGTGTTCGTCGTGAACACGAGCAAGGACCCCAAAGAGGTGCGCGAGAAACTGAAGGCCAAGCCGACCCAGAAGGTCTTCACCGTGGACGCCACGAAGATCTCGATCGAGAGTTTCGGCCGGCCCATGCCGAACTCCTGCATGCTCGGCGCGGTGAACAAGGCCACGAACATCGTCTCCATGGAGGCGCTGCTCGATGACGTGAAGGGCAGCTTCGGCAAGAAATTCGCCCAGAAGATCATCGACGGCAATCTCACCGCGGCGAAGCGCGGGTTCGAGGAGGTAAAGCAGGGATGAAACAGATGAACTGGAAAGAGCTGCCGCACGCCGGCACCGTGCTGAAGGCCGGCAACGCGAATGAATACAAGACCGGATCCTGGCGGACTTATAAACCGAAGTGGGTGGAGGAGAACTGTATCCAGTGCCTCTTCTGCTGGATCTATTGCCCCGATTCGGCGGTGGTGGTGAAGGACGAGAAGATGACCGGCTTCGACTACGATCACTGCAAGGGTTGCGGTGTCTGTGCCATGGAGTGCCCGGGCAAGAAGGGCAACAAGGCCATCGTCATGGAAGAGGAGGGCAAATAACATGGCAGTCACTTCGACCAAGACCGTGGCGGTCACCGGCAACCAGGCGGTTGCCGAGGCCTTTCGCCAGCTGAACCCGGATGTCATGCCGGCTTATCCCATCACTCCCTCCACAGGCATCATGGAGTCCTTTACCAAGTTCGTGTCCGACGGCAAGGTGGACACGGAGACGATCCTGGTGGAGAGCGAGCACAGCGCCATGAGCGCTTGCATCGGCGCGTCTGCGGCAGGCGGCCGCGTGGCGACCGCAACTTCCGCCCAGGGCCTGGCGCTCATGTGGGAGATGCTCCACATCGCGTCGGGTTACCGGCTGCCGATCCTCATGGCCCTGGTGAACCGCGCGCTGTCCGCGCCGCTGAACATCCACGGCGACCATTCCGACGGCATGGGCATGCGCGACTGCGGCTGGATCCAGCTTTTTTGCGAGAACGCCCAGGAAGCCTATGACAACACCATCATGGCCTACCGGATCGCCGAGCACAAGGATGTGCGGCTCCCGATCGCCGTCAACATGGACGGCTTCATCATCAGCCACTCCATCGAGAGCATGAAGTTCATCCCTGACGAGGACGTGAAGAAGTTCGTGGGCGAGTACATCGCTATGGACCCGCTGCTCGACATCGACAACCCCAAGAGCATCGGCGCCCTGGTGCTGACGGATTATTACATGGAGCACAAGCGCGCCCAGCACGAGGCCATGAAGAACGTGAAGAAGGTGGTGGCCGACGTGTCCGCCGAGTTCGCCAAGCTGACGGGTCGCAAGTACGAGCTCTTCGAGACCTACCGGCTCGAGGATGCCGAGGTCGCGATCGTCGCCCTGAACTCCGCCGCCGGCACCATCAAGGATGAAATCGACCGGTATTGGGAAAAGGGCGTGAAGGTGGGCCTCTTGAAGCCCCGCATGTTCCGTCCTTTCCCCTACGAGGAAGTGGGCGCGGCGCTCAAGAATGCCAAGGCCATTTGCGTTATGGACCGCGCGGATTCCTACGGCGGCATGGGCCCGCTCTACATGGAGATCGCTTCGGCCGTGGCGAACAACCGCGGTGCCGTGCTGTTCAACAAGATCTACGGTCTTGGCGGCAGGGACCTGATGCCGCACGATGTGGACCAGGTGATCGAAGAGACCGCCGAGGTCGCCAAGTCCGGCAAGGTAAAGATGGTGAAGGATTACATGACGGTGCGAAACTAACTTTTACCGCAGAGGACGCAGAGAAAAAGCGGACAATGTATCTGCGAGCTGCTGTCGCGTAAGGAGAACAGAATGAGCGCAACGCAAGAAAAACCCATGACCCTGAAGTCACTGTCCCATAAGAAGGACAATCTCTCCGGCGGACATCGCATGTGCTCCGGCTGCGGCGCGCCGACGGTCGTCCGGCAGGTGCTTTTGGCCATCGACGAGCCGGTGGTGATCGCCAACGCAACAGGCTGCCTCGAGGTCTCGACCTGTCTCTTTCCCTACACAGCTTGGCGGGTGCCGTGGATGCACAGCGCCTTCGAGAACGCCGCTGCCACGGCATCGGGCATCGAGACCATGTATCGGTCGCTCCGGAAGCAGGGCAAGCTCAAGAAGGAGATGAAGTTCATCGCCTTCGGCGGCGACGGCGGCACCTATGACATCGGTTTCCAGGCGCTCTCCGGCGCCATGGAGCGCGGCCATCAGCTGCTCTACATCTGCTACGATAACGGCGCCTACATGAATACGGGCATTCAGCGCTCGAGCGCCACGCCCATGGGCGCGGACACGACCACCCAGCCCGTAGGCTCCAAGATCCCCGGGAAGACCGTGCGGCGCAAAGACCTTACCCGCATCATGGCGGCCCATAATGTGGCGTATGCGGCCCAGGCCTCGCCGCACAACTGGCGGGATCTCATGACCAAGGTGAAGAAAGCCCTTGCGACGAACGGGCCGGCCTATATGGGCATCATGGCGCCCTGCAACCGGGGCTGGCGTACGCAAACCAACGACTCGATCCTGCTTTCCCGCCTTGCTGTGGACACGTGCTACTGGCCGCTCTATGAGGTCGAGGGCGGCAAGTGGACCATCAACTACGATCCCAAGGACAAGAAGAAGCCCATCGCTGAATGGCTGAAACCCCAGGGCCGGTTCAAGCATCTCTTCGCTCCCGGGAACGAGGCCCTGCTTGAGCGGTTCCAGAAGCTCGTGGACGACGACTGGGAAAGCCTTCAGAAGCTCGCCGCCGCCTTCGGCGCCAAGTAAGGGCAAGGTCATCGAATTACCGCAGCCGGGCCGATCGGTCCGGCTGTTTTTTTGGTTTTGCTGTTCCGGAGCGCCAAAAAAAGCCTTGAAATTAGCTACCCAGTGTGGTTTAATTACAACCTGAACACTGTGCTCTGTCCGAGCGGGCGCGCGATGGTAAGCGAGGAGATGATCCTATGATCGGTTCCGATCTGGTGATGTATGAAGAGGAATTCAAGCAGATCGATGCTGAGCTCCAGCGGCTTTTGACCCAATCGAATGCGAAAGTCGTGTTTCTTGTCGACAAGAACGGCCAGCTGATCGCCGCGACGGGCGAGACCGAGAACCTCGACACCACGTCGCTCGCGTCGCTGACCGCCGGCA
Organism: Nitrospirota bacterium; assembly: GCA_021814615.1. Lineage (GTDB taxonomy): Bacteria > Nitrospirota > UBA9217 > UBA9217 > UBA9217 > JAKAHZ01. Next base: position 12,751 of record JAKAHZ010000056.1, read on the forward strand.
ATATCGCGGCAACCGGCGGCATGGCAAAGCTTCTGGGTGAAAAAGAATTCTCCATCCTCTTTCACGAAGGTCAGCGCGACAATATCCATATTTCCATCATCGGACAACGGGTCATTCTCGTGGTGATCTTCGACCAGCGGTCTTCCCTGGGCCTGGTCCGTCTCCGCGTCAAGAAGAGCGCCGATGTCCTGGGGGGCATCTTCAATCAGCTCCTCCAGAAAGTTGAGCAGGGCAAGGGGCCGGCAAAGGGCGCCGATTCCCCCTTTGCCGAGATCACCGACGAGGACATCGACAAGCTCTTCGGTTAGCCCCTAACGAGTCAGAGGACAAGGACAGGCACGCATGTCGTTTATCAATTATTCGTCGCGAGAAATCAACTGCAAGATCGTGTACTACGGGCCCGGTCTGTGCGGCAAAACGACGAACCTCCATTACATCTATAAGAAGACCAATCCGGACAGCAAAGGGAAGATGATCTCTCTCGCGACGGAGACGGAACGTACCCTGTTCTTCGACTTCCTTCCGCTCGCCTTGGGCGAGATCCGGGGATTCAAGACCCGTTTCCATCTGTATACCGTTCCGGGCCAGGTCTTTTACGATGCAAGCCGGAAATTGATCCTGAAGGGCGTGGACGGGGTTGTCTTTGTCGCTGACTCGCAGGTTGAGCGCATGGAGGCAAACGTCGAGAGCGTCGAGAACCTGCGCACGAATCTTACCGAACAGGGTTATAATCTCGATGCGGTTCCCTATGTGATCCAGTACAACAAGCGCGATCTGCCGAACGTGGTGCCCGTTGCGGAAATGCGTTCCTCGCTCAATCCGCGGAGCGTACCCGACTTCGAGGCGATCGCTTCCGATGGGACGGGGGTCTTCGATACCCTGAAGGCAATCGCAAAACTGGTCATCATGGAGCTGAAAAAGGGCCAGGAAGGCGGGTAGAAACAGGGCTCTGAGGCCATCGGAAATAAAATCTCCCGTTGACAGGGCAGTTTGCTTATGGTATTTTGCCCCCCTGTAATTCCGTAATTTCTCAATATTATCTCATAATTCCCGAGTAGCTCAGTCGGTAGAGCGGGTGGCTGTTAACCACCATGTCGCAGGTTCGAGTCCTGCCTCGGGAGCCAGACACAAAAGGCCTGATTCTATTGATTAGAATCAGGCCTATTCTTTTTGATCTTCGACGCACGGCAAAACCAATTCTGTACATGCTTACTTCACTGCTATGACACTTTTGGACTGCCTCGAACAATTTCTTTTCTCTTGAGACGACGCACCACCGATTCGCTCAATAGTATTAACTACTAACTCTATTTTCTTTCTTCTTACAGGCATATTGCATGACACCGTCTACGATCCTTCGGGACGGCCTTCCTGATCTACGAACATGCTATAGAAGGCTTTAGCACCAGAATCCTTCTTCACTATGGCGGCCTTGTCAATATCCCTTTTTTGTACCTTCCTGCCTAGCGCTGCCTCCATGCCGGGCATGGTCAGCTGGCGGAACATCTCGTCCATGCGCTCCGGAGGAAAGGGCATGTTGTTCTCAAGCCACCAGATCATGAGCGATAGCAACGAACTCACAATCCAGTGGGTCGCTACCTCAATCGGCACGGCAGTCTTTTTGCTCTTCACCAACGCCTTGTGCGGTACGATCATCATGTCGTAGAGATAGCGGTGCAGATACTTGAGGATCATCTCACCGCTTTGCTTTCCGGCTATTGCCTTATACAGTTTGTGGTTCTGCCCGGTATGACGAAATAATTCCAGGATCATGTTGAAGTCTGCCCCGTGCTCCCCCTGCTGGGCCGCACCGAGCGATCGCTGCTGTTGTTCGAACAGCCCGCGCAGGTGCTCGAATCCCGAGAAGAGCAGCTCATCCTTGTCCCGGTAGTGCGCATAGAATGTCGACCTGCCCACGTCGGCCCGGTCAAGGATGTCCTGCACCGTAATCGCCTCGTATCCTTTTTCCGTGATGAGGGACATGAGCGCCTCCTGCATCAGCTTGCGCGTGCGTCCAATCCGCCTGTCCATCTTTTTTTCCTTCATACAGCCCCTTTTCTCCGGACAAAATGGCCTGTTTTGTCCGGTAGTGAACATTTCCCCTAACATTGGTTGTTGACGGCGGAGAACAAAACAGCTATACAGATATCGAACACAGTGTTCAGTTATAGACATAATATTCGATAACGGAGGGTTTGTCAAATGAACGAGCAGAACAGGGGAGCGGTTCTGGTTCTGAACGGGAGCCCGAGAAAGAACGGCGTGACGTCGTCCATCCTCAGGATGATTGCCGAGGAGGCGGGGTCCGCGGGCGCGCGGGTGGAATGGGTTGATGTCAACAGCCTCTCGGTCAGGCCTTGCATCGGCTGTTTGAAATGCCGTCCCGACAAGAAATGCATCCTGCCGCGGGACGACGGACATCGCGTCGGCGAACTGATCGAAACCTGCTCCGCCCTGGTGGTCGGGACGCCGACCTACTGGGGAAACATGAGCGGAACGCTCAAGATCCTGTTCGACAGGAACGTTCCCGCTTTCGAGCACTACGTGCTCAATACTCTGCGTTTTCCCGCTCCGAAGCACAATGGCAAGAAGGCAGCGATCATCACGGCATCGCTGGCCCCGTTCCCCTTCAATCAGCTCTCTTCGCAAAGCCGCGGCGCGATCCGCGCCGTCAAGACCGTGCTGAACGCCGGAGGATTCGATATTGCGGGCACGATCAATGTGCCGCTTCCGAAGGAAGGAGCGGTGATCGGGCAGCGATGGGCGGCAAAGGCGAAAGCGCTCGGACGGTCGCTGGCCGGATCTGTTGCTATCGAAAGAAATGGTAGTCTGCAGAATAACGATGAGCCGGCAGGCGGCATAACGAGATAAATGAGGAGGAATGCACATGGATAGGATAAAACAGTCAGGACAGCAGTTCATCGATCTGCGCGGGGTCCGGAAAGGGTTTTGGGCGGGAGGAACCGAAACAACGGTGCTTAAGGACATCGATCTCGCGGTGTCGGCCGGCGAGTACGTGGCGATCGTCGGGAAGTCCGGCAGCGGCAAGTCCACACTCCTGAATATGATAACGGGCATCGATCATCCCAGCGAAGGGTCTGTCAGGTTCGGGTCCATCGATGTGCAGCGCCTGGACGAGAGCAGCCTCGCTGCTTGGCGCGGGAAGAACATCGGCATCGTGTTCCAGTTCTTCCAGCTCATTCCGACGATCACGGTCCGGGAGAACATCCTGCTCGCCATGGATTTCGTCGGGAAGATCCCCCGGCACGAACGAAACGGCCGCGCCGAAGCGCTGCTCAGCATGACCGGGATCGCCGCTCACGCGGACAAGCTGCCGTCGTCGCTATCCGGAGGAGAGCAGCAGCGGGTCGCGATCGCGCGCGCCCTGGCGAACGATCCCCCGCTCCTGGTCGCGGACGAGCCGACCGGAAACCTCGACAGCGCCACGGCTGAGGCGATCCAGCAGCTGTTCGCCGACCTCGTGAAGGAGGGCAAGACCGTGCTGGTCGTGACCCATGAAGACGTCGATAACGCGGGCTACAGGCGGATCATCACAATGAGGGACGGGACGATCATCGGGGACGCAGCCCGGAACTGATGAGGAGATGACCATGAACAGCATTCTGAGAAAAGCCTTCAGCGACCTACGCGCAGATCCCGCCAGGATCATCCTGGTCGTGGTGGCCCTGACCATCGGGCTCTGGGGCGTCGGATCGATCCTGGTGTCCTACACGATCCTGAGCCGCGATCTCGACCGTAACTTCCTCGGCACCGAACCGTTCCATGCAGCGATGACATCACGGGATTTCGGACGTCTCGATCTGGAAACGCTCAGGAAACGTCCGGAGATCGAGAAAGCGGAATTCAGGGATTTTGCCACACTCAGGATCGAGACGCACAGGGACGAATGGATCCCCCTTTGGCTCTTTGGAGTCGAAAACTTCGAACAGTTCGATCTGGCCCGTATCTACGATCGCAGTGGATCGGGGAACCCGCCTGTCCCAGGCGAAGGGGAGATGCTGATCGAACGTGACGGGCTCAAATTCTCGGACCTCGCGGCAGGAAAGCCGGCGCGCATTCGGGCCGGCGGTCGGGTGGTCGAGATCCCGGTTGCCGGCATCGGCTTCGATCCCGCGCAGGCACCGGGCACGCAGGACCATCTGATCTACGGATATGTGAACAAGAAGACCTTTGCCGACATTACAGGCGAACTCGCGGACCGACGTTTGATCGTCCGGTTCACCGCCGTCCGGTCGAAGAAGGACGTCCAGGCGGCAGCCGACGGACTGGTAAAGCACCTCGCGACACAGGGGATTGTCGTCGATACAGTGCGGGTCCCGAAGTTCCTCGAGCATCCGCACCAGTGGCAGATGAACACGCTCCTGTTCATGCAGGGAAGCATCGGCTTTCTGGCGTTCTTCCTGGGCGCCGTCCTGGTGTCGCAGCTGATCTCCGCCATGCTGGCCGGACAGGTCCGCCAGATCGGCGTTATGAAAGCCATCGGCGCGTCGCGGGGCCAGGTCATGCAAATATATATAACCATGGTCCTGTTTCTCGGCGCGGTGTCCGGCGCATTCTCGGTTCCACTGGCGGTCTTCTCTGGGTACCGTTTCGCAAGATTCGTAGCGAAGATCCTGAATTTCGAGGTGCTGACGACGTCGCTCCCCCACGAGCTCTACGGTCTGCTCATTCTGTCAAGCTTGCTGCTGCCGGTCCTGCTCGCCCTGCCCGCGATCCTTCGGGGAACGAGGATCTCCGTGCGAGAGGCATTGACCGACTACGGCATTCGTCAGAACGGGAGCGGAAAGCAGGAGGGGCCGGTTCGACGGCTCCCGGTTCCGAGGACGCTGCTCCTCGCGTGGACGAACGTGTTTCGCAGAAAGAAACGGCTTGCAACGACGGTGGCTGCCATGGCGCTCGGCGTGGCGATCTTCAACAGCGGGTTCAATGTGCAGCAGTCCATGAAGGAGCTCCTGACGGATGTGGACAGGAGCATGAAGCACGATGTCCAGGTCGTGCTGATCAACCAGATGAAGCAGGAAGAGGTGCTCCGCTATTTCGACGGCCTGGAGAACGTTGAACGCATCGAGACCTGGAACGGGGGGCGCGGGGCGATGCAGAACATGGTTGTGGCGACTGACACCGGCGTGGGCATTGTTGCGCTTCCGTACGACACCGACCTGGTCACCTTCCGCTCGCTCAGGGGCCGGTGGCTGTCCGGTCATGACAGGCCGGAGATCGTGATGAACCAGGAGGCAGCGGCCCTCTACGATCAACCCGCGATCGGAAGCACTCATGTGATCAGCGTGGGCGGCAAGCAGCTGAAGACGCAGCTCGTGGGCATCGTCGAAGAAGTGGAAAAAGCGAAGATCTACATCGACCGGGATCAGTACGACTCCTTTGCCAATCCGGAGCACCGCGTGAACAGCCTGATGTTCGTGGCGCGAGATCGAAGCTACGACAAGGTGCTGACGCTCAAGAAAGAGATCGAGCGCCGCATCGCGCCTACGGACCTGCAGGTGCTCTATGTCATGATGCAGAAAGAGCGGGTCAAGATCATTTACGACCATCTCAAGATCGTGTTCACAACGCTCCTGTTCTTTGCGCTGCTGGTGCTGGGCGTCAGTGCCATCGGCATGGCGTCCGCGACCGGCATCACGGTTCTGGAGCGGACCCGCGAAATAGGAGTGCTCAGGGCCATCGGGGCGACGCCCCGGGACATCCTGCGGCTCTTTGTGAGCGAGGGCTTTCTCGTGAGCGTCCTCAGCATCGCCCTCGGCTTGCTGCTCGCCTGGCCGCTCAGCGTCGTTGCTTCGAAATTCATCGGCACTTTGATGCTGGATCTCGGTCTCCGGTATTCCTTCAGCGGTCCTGGATTCGCGATCACGCTGATAGCAACGATTGGCTTTGGATGGCTGGCCAGCAGGGTCCCCGCGCAAAAGGCGATCAAGGTATCGACGCGCGAGGCCCTGGCATATGAATAACATCTCGGAAAGGCGGCGGCAGAGGGCGTGGATTTCACGCACCTATTTCTGAAAGACTTCTTTTGATACGGGTTTATGAGGCAGTAAAAACCAAGTGTCGATTTTCACATACCGGGCGTTATAATATTACGATGAATAGAGTCAACAAAATCGCCCGCGCCTCTATCCTTCTTTGTGCCGTCTCCTTACTTGTTTCGTCGACTGTTTATGCACAATCGGTACAGAAGAAGCAGGTTCTTATTCTTAATTCCTTTTATCAAGGCCTGAGCTGGACGGACGACATCGGAGAAGGAATTGAATCGGTGTTCAAAACGGCAGACCTGTTCAAGAATGTAGAGATATATTACGAATATCTGGATGCAAAACGGTTCAAAGGAAAAAGGCACACCGCTCAATTCTTTCAGTATCTCTTGGCAAAATACGCGGAGATCCGGCTCGATCTTGTTATTGTAACGGACAACGATGCTTTCCAATTCATCCGGGACCACCGCACGGCGGACCTTTTCCGATCGACCGCGATCGTTTTCTGCGGGGTCAGCAATTTCGAGGATTCCCTGCTCTCGGGGATCAAGCACATCACAGGGGTTGTCGAAGAAGTTGACATTAAAGACACGCTCGACATCGCGCTTGAGCTCCATCCTAAGACATCGCAGGTCGTGGTCATTTCAGACAAAACGACCAAGGGGCATGCGATCAAACGGGAAGTCAGAGCTATCGCAGAGCACTTCAAGGGAAAAGCGAAATTCCAGTTTCTCGATGATGTTGACGACATATCTGCCACCGTATCCAATCTTCCGCCGAACACCATCATCCTTCTTACGAGTGTTAATAATGATCATCACGGTCATAATTTTGCCAGCGAAGCGACGATCGACATGATCTCGCATGCATCGAGCGTGCCGATCTACAGCTTCTGGGATTTCTATCTGGGCAAAGGCATCGTCGGAGGAATCCTTACCAGCGGCACACAACAGGGGAGGACCGCCGGGGAGCTCGCCGTACGGATCTTGCGGGGAGAGGACGCTTCCGCGATTCCGGTAGTCAGAAAAAGCCCGAATGTCGCCATGTTCGACGACCGTCAGATCAAGAGGTTCGGCATTGATCAGCGCGCGCTCCCCGCAGACAGCATCGTGATCAACAAGCCGGACTCGTTCTATGTTCGTTACAAAATCGCCATCATGATCTTTCTCTCGGTCATCGCCGTCCTGTGCGCTGCCGTCGTGGTCTTGTTCGTCAACCTTTCCGTCCGAAAACGATATGAACGGCGGATCGAGGAATCGGAGAAGAAATACCGCGACCTCTATGACAAGGCGCCTGACATGTACCATGCCGTGGACAGCAACGGAATCGTGACCGAGTGCAACGAGACCGAGGCGGCCATGCTCGGCTACCGGAAGCAAGAGATCATCGGCAGGCCGATCAGCGATTTTTTTACCGAGGCTTCGAAACAGGCCTACGAGCGGCAATTGGCAGCCGGGCCGAGAGACCGAACGCGTATCAGCGTCGAGCG
>JAKAHZ010000057.1 GCA_021814615.1 Nitrospirota bacterium
CGATCTCGGGCCTCAGGGCCTCGGACCGCGCGATGGCTTCGCGGCCGTCGCCGGCGGTGCTGATGACGGTGAGGTCGGGATGGGAAGAGAAGATCATCTGGAGCCCTTCCCGCACGATTGCGTGGTCGTCAGCGATCAAGATCTTGACTGGCATACTGGTTTTCCTCCGGTAGTTCCACGGAAATGACGGTGCCCTTTCCGGGTGATGATTGCAGACGGAAGCTGCCGCCGGCGGCTTCCGCGCGTTCTCGCATGATCGTCAGGCCCCACCCCGTCCCCGATGCGGACGACGCGACCGACGAGGGATGGAATCCCCTGCCGTCGTCGAAGATCAAAAGCCTGACCCTGCCGTCGTTCCGCTGAAGGGTGACGATCGCGTGCATGGTGCCCGCGTGCTTTGCCGCGTTGTTCAACGCTTCCTGGGTGATGCGGAAGAGCGTCATCTCGCGCTCCGGCGCAAGACGGGGGAAGGCATCGTCGACATCGAGCGTCGTTGCGATGGCCGTGCGTTTGGAAAACAGCTCGCTGTACCACCGCAGCGCCGCGGGAAGACCGTAATCGTCGAGCACCGGCGGCCGGAGATCGGCCATCATTTCCCGGATCGACCGGCCGATGTCGCCCAGCATGATCTGGACATCGGCAAGACGGTGATCGACTTTCTTGCGGGACTCATCGGAAAGCTCGCCAACGAGCATGGAGAGATTCATGCCGAGGGCCGTCAGGTCCGGTCCGATCTTGTCGTGCAGTTCCGCGGCGAGCTTCTTCCGCATGTCCTCTTCCATGCCGAGAAGACGCCGGGCATACCGCCGCAGACGCTCCTCGGAGCCTTTTTGCTCGGTGATGTCCCTGATTGCCGCAACGATCATGCGGGTCCCGCGGTATTCGAACGGCGCTTCCGCGATCTCGACGGGAAAAACCGTCCCGTCCTTCTTGCGGTGCAGACGGAAGGGGATCTTCGGTTCTGCCGAGGCAACAGCCCGCAGGGTCTTTTCCGGCTCGGCGGAGATATCGGCGGCACGCATGCGCAGAAGCTCGTCACGCGAATACCCGTAGAGCGCCTGAGCTGCGGAGTTCGCCTCGATGAAGGTGCCCTTGACGCGGTCGAGAACGAAAATTGCGTCCGACTCCACCTCGAAGAGCATCCGGTACCGCTCCTCGCTGTCGCGCAGCGCCTGTTCCACCTTCCGCTGCTCCGTGATGTCCTGAATCGTGCCTCGCGCCTCGCGGAGGATTTCCTGATCGTTTACCCTGCATTCCACGGTGGCGCGGACCCAGACATCTCGTCCGCCGATGGAGAGGCGATGCGTCGACACCTGGGGAAGTCCCCCGCCGGCAGCAGCAGCCCACCGTTTGAGCACCTGCTCGCGGTCGTCGGGATGGATGGTGCTGACAACCAGCTCCCGGGTAAGGGGCATGCCCGCAGCATATCCGCAGATGCGATAAAGTTCATCGGAGCCGCTCCAGACCTCCTGCTCTCCCTGGATCCACAACTGCCAGCTTCCGACCTTTGCCAGACCCTGCGCGGTCGCAAGCTCTGCCTGGCTTCTGAGGATCGACTCCTCCATCCGCTTGCGGTCCGTGATGTCGAATCCAACGACGACCACTTTGATCACCTCCCCCTGTTCATCAAGGAGCGGCGAGATGATCGCATCATACCACCGGCCGTCGCGCTCGACCTCATATCGTATCTGCTGTTTCTCCGCCAGAATCCGGGCAAAAAACACTCTTCTGGTTTCGGCCACGGCAGGAGGGAGGAGGTCCCAGACAGCGCGGCCGAGCACCTCATCGCGCGTTTTGCCGAAACGGCGGAGCAGGGTCTCATTCATGTCCAGCATGATGCCGCTGCGGTCGATCATGAATGCGGCCGCGGTGGGAATATCCAGCAGGGCCCGCGCAGTCGCTTCGCTCTCGCGCAGATTCCGTTCGACTTCCTTGCGGTCCGTAATGTCCCGGACGATGGCCCACATCGAGAGGGGCTGTCCCGCGCTGTCCCGGATCAGCCCCGTCCGGAGCTCCACGGGAAAGACCGTGCCGTCCTTGCGCCGGTATTCCTTCTCGTAGATCTCGGAGTAGCCGCGGGGGAGGACCTGAGCCCCGATAATTTTCTGTTCGAAGGCATGCCATTTTTCCGGCGTGATATCGAGGTAGGTGAGCGTCGCGATCTCGGCTTCGTCATACCCCAGCATCTGGCGGTACACCTGATTGTATTCGGTGATCCGGCCGGACATGTCGACCTTGACATAGGCATCCCGCATGCTCTCAAAAAGGAGGCGGAACTTCTGCTCCGACTGCCTGACGGCATCGAAGGCGCGCAGCTGGTCCGAGAGGTCGTGCAGGTAGGCCAGGAACCGGTCGTTCGCCAGCCTGACGGCGTGCAGCATGGCCCGGACCGTTCCCCCGTCCTTGCGCCTGAGCCGGATCTCGGCGGTGATCCGGGACTCCTTCTGCAGCGTCGCGAACTGCTGCAGCGCGAGCTCCCGGTCTTCGGGAATCACGCTGTCGGCGATCGTCATTTCCTGCAGCTCGTTGCGATCGTATCCCTGGAGGTCCAGTGCTGCGGGATTGCACTCCACGCATCGTCCCTCCCCGTCAATGATAAAGACCGCAAGCGGCGAGAGCTCGATGTAGGAACGAAACTGCGCCTCGTTCTGCTCCGCTTCCTGCGTCAGCCGTTCCTGCGCCTGCATGGCCCGCCGCGCGAGAACGTAGATGAGAACGGCGGTCAGCGCAATATACAACCACCCCTTGAAATTGGACAGGAAGCGGATCTCGTCGCGGTCCGTGACCAGGTCGAACACGGCGCTGTCGGTGATCGCGATCCAGAGGCTGCCGGCTATGGCGTAGAGAACGGCGATCTTGAGCGCCTGCCGCTTCGCCTGGCCGCTTGCGCCGGAATGACGGGTGGATGTACTCGTGTTCATCGGAAGGAATGCAAGTTCGCCCGGGTTTCAATCCAGGTCCGGGGCTCCGAAGCCCGATGGTCGGCGCGGGAGGATGGGGAATCTCGGGTGCGCGGCAGCGTCCGTACATGCAAAAAGACCGGGCCTGTGTCACAGTACTACAAGGGGCAGAAAATAGCAAGATTGCCGTAGCGCCTTGTCGTAGGCCCTTCGCGGGGCGATCATGCCGCCCTGCAATCGGCGGCGCAGGGTTGTTCTGCCGCGGGTTCGGCCGGGGAAGGCCCGGGCGCGGAGACCTGCGCCGTCCCATGTTCGGCGGCGAGGAAGAGATACATGGCCGGCACGACGAAGAGCGTGAAGACCGTGCCGATGGCGACGCCCGTCATGATCACGAGTCCCATGTTGAACCGGCCGGCAGCTCCGGCGCCGGTGGCGGTCACGAGGGGAAGCACGCCGAGGACCATCGCCGCCGTCGTCATCAGAATGGGCCGAAGCCGGATCGCCGCGGCCGTCTCGACGGCCTCGCGCTTTGCCTTGCCTTCGCGCTGCAGGTCGTTGGCGAACTGCACGATCAGGATGCCGTGCTTGCTGATCAGGCCGATCAGGGTCACGAGGCCCACTTCGGTGTAGATGTTCAGGCTGGCCCCGCCGATGCCGAGGCTGATGAAGACCAGGGCGCCGCAGATTGACATGGGCACGCTGATCAGCACGATGAAGGGATCGCGGAAGCTCTCGAAGAGGGCCGCCAGGGCCAGGAAGATGATGACCAGGGAGAAGAAGAAGGTCACGATGAGCGCAGACGATTCCTGCATGTACTGGCGGGACTGGCCGGCGTAATCAGCGGAATAACCCTGCGGCAGCACTTCCTTCGCCATGCCCTGGAGCGCGGCCAGCGCCTCGCCGAGCGTCACGCCGGGGAGCAGCACGCCGGAGATGGTGGTCGCATTCAGCTGCTGGAAATGATTGAGCGATTCAGGCACCACCGAGGCGGTGAGCCGGACGATGGTCGACAGCGGCACCGACGCGCCGTCCGGCGTGGTGACGTAGTAATTCCGGAGCTGCGCCGCGTTCAGGCGGTCCCGCTGCATGACCTGCGGGATCACCTTGTAGGAACGGCCGGCAAGGCTGAAGTAGTTGACATACCCGCCGCCCAGGGCAGCGCCGAGGGCGGAGCCGATATCGCGCATGGAAAGCCCCAGCTGGGCGGCTTTGTCGCGGTCGATATCCACGGTCACCTGCGGCTTGTCGATCTTGAGGTCGCTGTCCAGGTAGGCGAAGAGACCGCTCTGATACGCTTTTGCGATGATCGCCTGGCTCACATCGTTCAACCGTTCAAAAGGATCGGTGGTGCCGACGACGAACTGCACGGGCAGGCCGCTGCTGCCCGGAAGCGGCGGCGGCAGGAAGGCGGCTGAGCGCGATGCCGCGATCGCGCCGAGCCTGCCCTGCATTTCGGGCAGGAGCTGGAGGGGCGTTCGGGTGCGTTCATCCCAGGGCTTGAAGACCATGCCGCCGAAGGCGATGTTCAGGCCGTTCACGCCGGCGAACTGGAACACATGCTCCGTCTCCGGGTAGCCGGAGAAGGTTGCATAGACCTGGCGGGTCGAGAGCAGGGTCTGCTCCAGCGTGGCGTCGGGGGCTGCCGTGGTCAGGGCGATGATGATGCCCTGATCTTCTGTAGGCGCGAGTTCGCTCTTCGATGTAGCGTAGAGAACGTAGATGCTCGTCAGGACGATGGCCGCGAAGACGGCGATGACCGGCAACGAGTTCAGCGCGCCGTGCAGCAGACGTTCGTAGCCCGCCCGGAGATCGCCGAACCTCCGGTCCACCCACTGCGCAAAGCGGTTCCGGCCGGCATGGCCGGAGGCCCGCAGGAACCGGGAGCTCATCATGGGAGACAGCGTGAGGGCGATCACCGCCGAGATGGCGACGGCGCCGGCAAGCGTGTAGGCGAATTCGGTGAAGAGCGCGCCCGTGAGGCCGCCCATGAACCCGATGGGGATGTACACGGCAACCAGAACGACCGAGATCGCGACGATCGGGCCGGCCAGTTCCCGGGCCGCTGCAATGGCCGCGGGCAGGGGTTGCATTCCGGTCTCAATATGGCGGTGGACGTTCTCGACCACGATGATCGCGTCGTCGACTACCAGACCGATGGCCAGGACCAGGGCAAGCAGCGTCAGGAGGTTGATCGTATACCCCAGGATCAGCATGATGAAGAAGGTGCCGACGAGCGAGAGCGGCATGGCAATGGTCGGGATGATGACCGACCGGATCGTGGCCAGGAAGAGGAAGATCACGGCCGTCACGATCAACAGCGCCTCGGCAAGGGTCCGGATGACCTCGCGGATCGAACTGTTCACATATTTCGTGGAGTCGTAGACGATCCGGCCGTCCAGGCCCTGGGGCAGCTGCTCGACGATGGACGGAAACACTGCCCGCACGCCGCCGACCACGGACAGCAGGTTGGCGGTGGGAGCGATCTTGATGCCGATGTACACGGCGCGGTTGCCGTCGAAGGTGACCGCCGTGTCGTAGTCCTCGGAACCGAGAGTGACCGAGGCCACGTCGCCGAGCCGGACATAGGCGCCGTTCCGTTCGCGGATCACCAGCTGCTTGAACTCGTCGACGGAATGCAGGCTCGTGTCCGCGATAAGATCCACGGTCACCATCTGGCCCTGGGTGCGTCCGAGGGCGGAGATGAAGTCGTTCGCCGCCAGGGCGTTGCTTACGTCTGCGGCGGTCACGCCGTAGGCGGCGAGCTTCACGGGATCGAGCCATGCGCGCAGGGCGAACTGCCGCTTGCCCAGGATCTCGGCGGTCTGCACGCCTTCGACCGCCTGGAGCTTGGGCTGCACCACGCGGATCAGGTAATCGGTGATCTTGTTCGGCTGCAGCACTTTGCTGGAGAAGCCGATATACATGGAGTCGATCGTCTCGCCCACGGCCAGCGTGATCACCGGCTGCTGGGCTTCGCGCGGCAGCTGGTTCAGAACGGCGTTCACCCGCGTGTTGATCTCCGTGAGCGCCTTGTTCGGATCATAGTTCAGCCGCAGGTACGCCTGGATCATGCTGACGCTCTGGCGGCTCGCCGACGTGAGATAATCGATGCCGTTCGCTTGGGCGATGGAGTTCTCGAGCGGCGTGGTGATGAATCCGGCCACGAGAGCCGGATCGGCGCCGTAGTAGACCGTGGTGACCGTGACCACGGCGTTCTGGATCACCGGGAATTGCCGGATCGGCAGCATGCCCGCCGACCGGAGCCCGAGGACCAGGATCAGGAGGCTCACCACCGTGGCGAGCACCGGACGCTTGATGAAGAGATCGGTAAATTTCATGGAGCACATCCTCATCTCGAATATCGATATCCGAACTCTGGTTCACGAGCTTTCGATATTCGTACTTTGCGGTTAAAGCATCGATGATGAACCCGTGAAAAGGCTTTCGCTACAGAGGTCACCGAGGACACAGAGAAAAGCATCTTGTTGTAATACGCAGTATCTCTGTGTGCTCTGTGGCTGATTTCGCTTTTTCTACGATTCCGTCATCTATTCATCCTTCGGCTGCGGCGCCGGATCGTTCGACGGCTGGACTGTGTTGTCGATCGTCAGGGGGCTGCCGTTCCGGAGCTTCATCTGGCCGCTCGTGACCACCCGGTCACCTTCGGCCACGCCCGAAAGGATCGCCACCTGGTCGCCCCGCCTCGGGCCGGTGGTCACGAAATTCTGCTGCGCCGTGAGCGCCGGCTTGCCGTCCGGTCCCGCGCTCTCCCGGACCAGGAAGACGGTGTCCCCGTAAGGGTTATAGGTCACGGCGGTTTGCGGCACCGTAAGATGCCGTTCCGCCGCGCCCGTGTGGATGCTCACGGACGCATACATGCCGGGAAGGAGCTTCCGGCCCGGGTTTGCGACCACCGCCTCGACCTGGAAATTGCGCGTATCCGGATCGACCTTGGGATTGATCGTGGCGACCGTTCCGGTAAATGTTTTTCCCGGGTAGGTGTCCGTGGACAACCGGACCGTCTGCCCCGCCCCTATGCGGGAGAGCTCCTGCTGCGGCAGGAGGAAATCAGCGTAGAGCCGGTCGAGTTCCTGGAGCGTCACGATCTTGTCTCCGGGATTCAGATACTGGCCGGGATTCACCGTGGTGATGCCCAGCCGTCCGGTAAAGGGAGCCCGGATGGTCTTTTTCAGAACCAGGGCGCGCTGCTGTTCCACCTGCGCCTCCTTGCTCCGGAGATCGGCGGCTTCGCTGTCCAGCGTCGCCTGGCTCACCGCCTGGATATCGAACTGCTTCTTATCCCGTTCGTAGGTGGTCCGCGCCAGGTCTGCCGCCGCTTCGAGCGCCTTGAGCTGGGCCAGATCCGCGTCGGCATTCAGTTCGACCAGCACGGCGCCTTCCGCAACCTCATCGCCGGACCGGAAAAGGATCTTTCTTACCAGGCCGGCAACCTCGGAAGTCACGTCCACGCCCTTGACCGCGCGCAGGCTGCCGACGGCGGTCAGCTCGGGCTGCCATGCCTCGTAGGAGACGGTCAGGGCCGTGACGATGGACGGCGGCGCCTGAAAGGACCGGTACTTCTTTGCCATGGTGGCCGTGAACGCCTTGTACGCGAAGACGCCGCCAAAAAGGAAGCCGACTATTGCGAGCATAATGATCATTCGCTTCGTTATCATGGTGTATCACCTCCGGCTGAACGTGCACGACGTTCTACGGACCGTTCCTTGGACCCGGTCTCTCTTCCGTCATCCCGGCTCCACCAGCCGCCGCCCACCGCCTGGAACAGGGCCGCCGTGTCGACGAACCGTGCTGCCTGCGCCTGCACCAGGCCGATCCGTGCCTGCTGGTCCTGGCGCATGGCGTTCAGGAGCGCTAGATAGCTCACGCCGCCGAGCTTGAACTGCCGGTCCGT
The DNA here is from genome assembly GCA_021814615.1 of Nitrospirota bacterium. Lineage (GTDB taxonomy): Bacteria > Nitrospirota > UBA9217 > UBA9217 > UBA9217 > JAKAHZ01. The sequence continues at coordinate 7,813 of JAKAHZ010000057.1, forward strand.
CACTTCATAGGCCTGGCGCGCGGCTGAAGCGGCCTCCGCCTGCGCGGCGAGGGTCCTCGCATCGGATTCGAGCGCCTGCAGCACATCCGCCACGTTCTGGAAAGCCTGCAGCACGGTCTGACGGTACAGCGCGCGCGCCTGGTCCAGCGCGGCCGCGGCTGCGCGCTTTTTCGCCCGGAGCTCGCCGCCGCGGAAGATCGGCTGCACGAGTCCCGCGCCTGCGCTCCAGACGCCCGTGCCCGCCGCGAAGAGGTCAGCGGCATTCACCGCTTCCGACCCGAAGGAGGCGGTGAGCCTGATCTGGGGATAGAGGTTTGCCGTTGCCACGCCGACCTGCGCATTCGCGGCATGAAGCAGCGACTCGGCCGCGCGGATGTCGGGCCGCTGGCGGACGAGCGACGACGGCAGGCTGACCGGGAGTTCGCGGGGAAGCTCCAGGTTCGCCAGCGCGACATGCGGGAGCGCGTCCGCTTCAGCCGGGAACCTGCCCGCCAGGACCGCGATCAGGTGGCGGACCTGCGCCAGGTCCCGCTCATAGGACGGCAGAATCGCGCGGGTCTGGCTGACCTGGGCGCGCTGGGCCAGCACATCGGGAAGAGCGATGGCGCCGAGGGTCAGCTGCCGTTCCATGACCTCGAGCTGCTTCTCCTGGAGAGCAAGAATCTCGCCGGTCGTGCTGATCAGCTCGCGGAGCATGGCCTCGCGAACGGCTGCCGCCGTCATGTTCGTGGTGAGCGAGAGATAGGCTCCTTCCAGCTGATAGCGCTGCACGTCGACCTGGGAGCGGAGCGCCTCGAGCTCGCGCCGCGCGCCGCCGAAGAGGTCCAGGCCGTAGGTCACGCTCACCGACGCATTGTAGAGCGTAAAGGGATTGAAATGGGAATTCGGCTGGCCGAAGGAAGCCCCTGAGACCTTCCGGCGGTTCGCCGAGAGTCCCGCATCGACGGCAGGGTAGAGCGCGGAGCCCACAAGCGCATTCACATTCTCCTGCGCCACGACCAGCGTTGCCTGCGCTGCGGCGAGCGTGGGACTGGCGGCGAGCGCCTGTCGGATCAGCTCATCCAGATCCGGGGAATGGAAGAGCGTCCACCATGCCGCAGGCACGTTCCCGTCCACGGCGAAGGACTGCGCCGCTCCTCCCGGCACGGGGGCCGAGGCGGTCGGTTCGGAGAGAGGGCGGGAAATGTATCTGTCCGTCGCCGGCGCTTCCGGCGGGTGGTAGTCGGTCCCGACCGCGCAGGCGGAGAGAAGAAGCGGAATTCCGAAGCTTGTCGAAAGAATCATCCTGGTGAGTGAAGATATTTGCATCTCCCGCGGTTCTCCTATACAAGAGTTATAAAGTCCTTTATGTAGATCATAGCACGGGAGTCAAGATCGCCTGCAGCGGACAACGACGAAGGTGGTGAAATCAGAACAAAGTATGAACAGGGTGGAGAGAGGGTCACCATGGACCGGCGCGATTCCGCCGGGATATTACCCGGAAGTATGGCGTGAGGACCGGAGAGGGTGTTCCGGAAGGAGCAGAACGGCAAAAAATGCCAGCGCAGTGATCACCGCGCCGATCAGGAACGTCGTTCCGATCGCGTGACGATAGGCTTCGATCACCGCCTGCCGCTGCGCCTCCGGAAGGCCCGCGATTTCCTGGACGCCGCGCTGCAGCAACGAGCGGCTGTCGAGGCCAGCGGCGGTCCCCGGAAGGTGCCGAAGTTCCGCGGTCATGATCGCGCCGGACAGGGCGACGCCGAAGGTGCCGCCGAGGGAGCGGAAGAAGGCGGAGGCGGCGGTGGCGGAACCCATTTCCGAAGGGAGCACCGCGTTCTGGATCGCCACGACGAGATTGGGCATGACGAAGCCGAAACCGAGGCCGAGGGTGACGAGGAGGATCTCGAACAGGACGAGCCCCGCGCCCGCCGCAGCCGCCGCCGTCACGCCGAGAAAAGCAAGGGCTGCAGCGGCTAAGCCCGAGACGGGGAGGACCTTGTATTTCCCGGTGCGCGAAACGATCTGGCCGCCCACGAAGGAGGAGAAGATCACGCCGAGGGTCATGGGAACGAGCAGGAGTCCCGCCCTGGTCGGCGCTTCACCCAGCACGAGCTGAAAATAGAGCGGCAGGAACACGGCAGCGCCGAAGAGTCCCATGAAGGTGAGGGCCATGACGGCGGACGCTACGATGAAGACCCTGTTCCGGAAGAGATGAGGGGACAGCACCGGTTCGGCAGCGCGCTGTTCCCGCATCACCAGAAGAACGATGAACATCACCGACAGCGCGGACAGGACGGGGATCACGGGCGAGGACCAGGGAATGCTCGTGCCTCCCATGGTCAGCACGAGCAGGATCGCCGTCGTGGCCAGGGTGAGCAGGACCGCGCCCGCGTAATCGATGCGGTGGGACAGGGCATGATGGGGCCGGTGAAATCCGAAGGCGATCAGGAGGAGCGCCATGACGCCGATGGGCAGGTTGACATAGAAGATCCAGCGCCAGGACAGGACATCGGTCAGGAATCCGCCCACAAGCGGACCGGCGATGCTCGAAAAGGCGAAGACCGCGCCGAAGAGACCCTGATACCTTCCCCGCTCCCGGGGCGCCACGAGATCGGCGATGGTCGTCATGGCGAGCGTCATGAGGCCGCCCGCCCCGAGACCCTGGATACCGCGAAAGAGGATCAGCTGGGCCATGGTCTGCGAAAGGCCGCAGAGCGAGGACCCGATGAGAAAAAGGACGATGGCGATGAGAAAAAGCGGTTTTCTGCCGTAGAGATCGCTCAGCTTTCCGTAAAGCGGAGTGACCGCCGTGGAGGTGAGCAGAAATGACGTGACGACCCAGGAGAGGTGTTCGAGGCCTCCCAGATCGCTGACGATGCGCGGGAGCGCGACCCCGACGATGTTCTGGTCAAGCGAAGCGAGGCTGAGCGCAAGCAGCAGTCCGGCAAAGACCGTTCTGACTTCCCGGGGCCCGGGAGGCCCCGCATTCGGCTGCTGTCGGTTTCTGTCGGACATCAGAGAATTATAGATTCCATCCGGTGTTTGTCAAGGGACGGACGCTTCGTCAGCGAACATGCATTGCGAAATGCAGCGTAGTTTTCATTCGAGGTGGACGAATGAACGAGGAACCGGCGGTATAGAGTCGGGAGGAGAAAAAAGCGGGATAAGGGGTTTAGCGGAGCGAATGTTCACGCTGCGCAGTGGCGCTGGGCAAGATGATCGAGGAGGTCGGGAAAATCGAAAGGCTTTCTCAAGAATCCGTCAGCGCCCGCAGTCAGGAATTCCGCGCGGCAATCGATGCAGCTGATGCCGATGAACAGCACGTCGGGATGGAGGCAGCGGAACATTTTTGCCAGCTCGGCGCCGCTGATGCCGGGCATTTCATAGTCGGAAATGACGGCGCAGTATTTTCGCACCCGCGCCGAAGCAAGCGCCTCTTCCCCGCAGGTGCAGGACGTTACTTCGTATCCGCACCGCTGGAGGAATGCGGAGAGGGCTATCCGCAGATCTTCATTATCGTCAACGAGCAGGATCGAACCGATGGATTTCCTCATGCGTCCCCTTCCCGGGCTTGCGGCAAGTTGTTGCGATCTGCTGCATTATGCCGTAGCTGAGGAGCGGAGACCATCCCCTGCCAAGGGTATTTTTCGGGTACCCGCGCTTACTGAACCGCGACAACGCCGGTCATGAATGGATGGATCTTGCAGAAGTAGCTGTAGGAACCGATCTCGAGGAACTGGATGCAGACCGTAGCGTTCTGCGAAAGATTGCCGGAGTCGAAGGTGCCGTCCGGCGTGCCCTGGCTGCCGCTGGTCACGGTGTGGGCGATGGAATCGTTGTTGGTCCATTTGACGATGCCGTTTACTGCGATAGCAGTGCCGGTGGGTTGGAACGATGAATTGGTGATTGCAACTGTCGCCGCCGGAGCAGTGGGGCAGGCGACGATCTGGACGGCCGGAGAAGACGAAGCGCCCCCGGTGTTGGTGCTGCTGCTGCCGCAGGACGAAAGCGCCGCGGCGTTGAAAACGAAGGCAGCGAAAAGGACAAAGGCTGAAATACCTTTCATGGCGGATTCCTCCTCCCCTGCAGACCGTGATGTCCTAAGTATACCTCGGAGCGGAAAGCGAAGTTCAGGGGATGGATGAGCGAGCGAAGGAAGGTGAAGAGAGAAGGAAGCTAGAAGATCCTGTTGCCGGTGACCTCGATGAAGGCTTTCACGATGCGCGGGTCGAACTGGCCGCCTGAACAGCGCTCGATTTCCGTCATCGCGTCGTGGCGCGCGCGCCGCTTCCGGTAGGGCCGATCGGAGGTCATGGCATCGTAGGCGTCTGCAACGGCAAGGATGCGGGCGAGGAGGGGAATCCGTTCACCCTGCAGCCTGTCGGGAAAGCCCCTGCCGTCCCACCGCTCGTGATGATGCCTGATTCCGGGCAGGAGGGGCTGGAATGAATCGATATGCTCAAGGATCTTCGCGCCCTGCGGGGCGTGGAGCGCGATGAGCCGGTGCTCCTCGTGCGTGATGGTCGACGGCTTGTCGAGCAGTCGCTCAGGAACGGCGATCTTGCCGATATCGTGGAGCAAGCCGCAGATCTGGACGGAGGTGAGGACGTCGGGCTCGAGGCCGAGCTCCTCGGCGATGGCAACGGCATACTGGGTGACGCGCTTGGAATGCCCTGCTGTCCAGGCCGACTTGGCGTCAAGCGCCGCCGCGAAGGACCAGGCGATGCCGACGTAGAGATTTTCGACGCCGTGGCGAAGCGTGGCATTGTCCAGCGCCACGGCAGCCTGGTTGGCAATGCCGCAGAGCAGATCCTGTTCGCCCGCGGTGAAGTCCCTGCCGTCCTGCTTGCCGCAGGCGTAGATGACGCCGAGCTGCTTGTGCCTGGAACGGATGGGCACGGCCAGGCCGGCCAGGGATGCCAGGGAACCGGTGAACTGGCGCGCTGCCGCGCTGCCCGGAAGATGAAGCGGCCTGCCGCTCTTCAGCACCTGCCAGAGCAAGCCATCGCCCGCTTTCACCCGCGGCCGCGGTCCGCCGGTCGCAGGGGGCTCCCCGGTGGCGGCGGCGGTAACGAGATCGCCCGTATGTTCGTCGAGGAGCAGAATGGCGACCGAGGAGGCGCCCAGGGTGCCGGCGATCTCGTTTGCCGTGGTTTCGCAGAGGCGCGTGATCTGGCGTTCGTTGCCGACGGTTTCGGAGAGGCGGCGGATAGCGGCGAGCTCCTGATTCCTTGCATCGAGCCGCTGGGTGGTGAGGGAAAGTTTATGCTCGGCCAGGGCGAGACGCAGGAGCAACGAGCCTGCATCGTCGCGGTTCAGGGTTGGTTCGCTCTGGCTTTCCGTGAAATTATCCATGAACGTCCTGAGACAAAAGCTGGGCAAATAGTACCAGAAATTCCTGCATCGTGCAAGCATTATGGGAAGACGCGAAGAGAGGATGAATGCTCTTCATAAAAAGAAAAGAGAAGGATCAAGGATCCTTCTCCGGGGATACGGTCATGGAGCGCGATATTAGATTGCGCGGCAGAACTTGGGGTCGCAGGCGGGTTCGCAATGGGTCGAATGCTTGCCTATAGCGTAGTTCACGGCGCCAGCAATGCCGAATGCAAAGAGCCACGCGATCTGGCCGCTTGCAGCAAGGTCGGGCAGCGCTCCCCGCAGCCCGAACAAGGCGAGACCCCCGATCATCAGGGCGCGTACGATATCGTCAAAAAGAGTGTCTTTCATAGCGATTCTCCTTCGTCTTTCTGTTGGTCCCTGGCTTCTTCCGATCCTTCCTTCTCATAATCGGACACTACTCATCTTATTTCAAGTATACCGCCGAATCAGCATTCTGCAAGGAAAAAAGCCGGTTCCCGAAAATTTTCTCAGCCTTCGCGGATAGCCCGCTTCAGCGGTTTGAGCAACGCGAAGAAGGCCAGGCCCGCGGTGCATGCCAGGACGGACATGAGCACGAAGAAATTCTCCTTCGACATCTTTTCCCAGAAGGTGCCGAGATAGCCGGAGAGATAATTGCCGAAGAAGCTGGAGAGGAACCAGACCCCCATCATCATCGAGACGATCCGGGCGGGCGCGATCTTGGTCACGAGCGAGAGGCCGATCGGGGAGAGATAGACCTCGCCCAGCGAGAAGACTAGGGGACGTTGTTGCTATTTGATACTAATCACTCGGGCCAACTTTTGCCTCTGCCGCGGCCATAGCTTTCGTTATCGCCGAAGTACCTACTCCAACTTCTCTCGCTACAGCGGCTGCCGACAGCCCCAGCTCCGTCCGTGCTCTAAGCGCTATAATTGCCCTTATTCTGCTGACTACGCGTCGTCTCCCGCCACCCTGCAGCTCAGTACGGACTATGCCGCTCTTCGCACACTCCTCTTCAACGATCTTCTGAAGCGTTTTCTTCGAGCGCTGGTGTTTGAGCTGCCGTACTTGTCGTTCTTCCGCTTCCTTCAGAACTTGGTGCACGAAATCGCCGCTGCCCAGAATCCGTTGATCGAACTCTTCTCTGTTTCCTCTCCGTTGATTCGATAGTACCTGCGACCACCCGCCCTGGCTGCGGATGAGACCACCTCCGGTCAGTTCTTTTACTGTCCCCTGACCTGCTCCTTCCCGTACAAACCGTCGATACTCATTTAAAGCTTTCGTTCTCGAACCTCCAAATTGCGACAAAACGGACGGTATGTCCATCCATGGAAGCTTATCCTTGCCGATAATACTTCGATGCCCGGTCCATGGATAGCGGTCCAGTTCCTCGACAGTTTTGACGGCTCTTACCCGCAAAGGATTGAGGTGAATATAGCGAACGAGGGCAAGCAGGTAAGTGTCTTCATCGCAAAGAATCGACTTGTAGCGGTTTTCAAAAAGGTGGCCTGTTCTCCTGTGGCGACGGTTGAAGTACAGTGCGTACCACGTCAGAAGCTTTCTCATGGTGCTGGATATCCCGCTCTTGCCGCTCCTGAACAGGATGTGCACATGATTCCGCATAAGCGCCCAGGCATAGACGGCGTTATCGCCAGCACTCACGGTAAGACCAAGACGATCAAGGAAAAGCCTCCGGTCCTGATCGTCACTGAAGATGTCGGCTTTGTTGATGCCTCGGACCATGATGTGATGAAGAGCGCCGGGCGCGTCGAGGCGGGCTTGGCGGGGCATGGCGTGAGTGTATAGTAGAAATCAGGCTGGTGTCAAGAACTACTTATTAGCAACAACGTCCCCTAATGGCCTTTTGGAGTAGGCATACAAAACGATCTTTAAGAGAATCCGGGGATCGTAGGCCGGGGCGCCGGTTTCGTCGTTCTTGTACCGCAGATCGAAGGCGGAAAGGTCTATTTCGTTGTCGATGAGATAGTGGAGCGTGTGTTCGAAGGTGCCGGGGAGGATCTGTTTGTCGAAGCTGAGAGGGATGAATTTGCCTTGGGAATAGTCGTACTCCTTGTACTTCGCCATACGCCTCCCGTTGGGTGAGGGGTTTTTCTGATTCAGAAGTGCGTTTCGATGGCGCTAATATAGCACAAAATGACTTTTTCTACACCTTCAACACGCGGCGGTCACTCGCCGCAAGGCGAGTCGATGTGGACCGCCCTGTTGGTCCTTTGTTTTGTCACTTTATCTTTTCGCGTTCTGGCAGTTTCTTGTGCACGGCTTTTTTTCGTTTCGCCTCTTCCTCGTCGGCTATTCGCCGTTTTAAGATGTCATACAGGTAGCTAGAGAAATTGGGCGCAATGCTCCGGAGATCATCAACAACGCATGTTCTTCCGGTGCCTGGCTCGACGGACTCATAATAGTCTCCGTCCTCTGAACTCCAGTAGACTACAGGGTACTCGCCACTGTCGTCAGGCTGTCGTGAATCAAAGCATGCATAATCATCGTCTATTCCGGCACTGACATCGAAACAGATAAGAAATGTCGGAAGAGGATATTTATTTTCCTGCTTTACTCTCATGTGGAAGTTTACTTCTGCGATTGAAGGCTGGTGCTCGAACAACGGCACCACGGAGCACAGATTCATGAAGGGGGCTGCATGCCACTTTGACTTTGCATAATATTCATTAAAACTTGGAGGCAGTCTAACACCGAGCAGTTTCTCTGCGACCTCAACTTCCTGTCGAGTAGGCCGGCGAGACATCTGGAATAGAGTAACCGAACCAGACAACAAGTCCAGCATAGTGAAAACTTCTATGAGGCTATGATTTTCCATAATGATCTACCTGATGCTCGGGGACTAACGCGAGCGTCACGCGCTCGTCGCTGTGGACGCTTTGGTTAGCGTCCGGAAAGGACAGAATGAAAGGATATTTTCAGACATGGCCGTATGTAGCAAAAATTCGTCGCATTCCGATGGTCGGGCAACTATTAAGTAAAACTTTACAGTTCATTTGCGGACTGCGAGGTCACGAACTCAGCAAAACGGAATGGGGCTATGGCGGCGGTGAATATGCTGACCGCTGGTGCAGATGGTGCAATAAACTAATTGTGGTGCGAAAGACGGAAATACAGTTCGCATTCAAAGAACACGCACACCTGATGAAAGAAATTAAGGACTAACGCGAGCGTCACGCTCTCGTCGCTGTGGACGATCTTAGCGTCCAGAAAGGACTAAGATGGGAAAAAATAATGTGCTCATTGGTATTTGTCCGAAATGCGGATACTATCATGGTCCTGGTCCATGCCCAGAAAATCACATACTCAAGGACGGGTCACGGGAGCACGTTGTTTCGTGGAGCAAAGAAAAAGGTGCTGAGTGCTCGTGTAAAAACTGCGAAATAAATCATATCAACAAGTTGCGCTAACCAGTGATTGTTGACTTGAATCTAAGTCGATAAGAACGGATTTCCGGTATTATCGAGACTGCAAGAAAGTTGCCTGTCTGAAGAACGTGTGAGCGAATTCTACTTCTTCAGATATAACCCCTTCACATTCGACGCGATGAACATGTCGAAGTACGTCCTGCTCGGAATGGCCTTCTTTATTTCAGCAGCGATGGCATCGGCACTGTCCGACTTTGCCGCGAGCTCCTTTGCTTTGGCATCGAAAGCAAGAAGATAGACTTTCATGTCGTCGATATCTTTCTTCGTCGAAAGCGGGCCGTGGCCGGGAACGATGCTCGCCACGTCCATTGCCGCGATCCGGTCCAGCGACCGGACCCAGCCCTGGATGTCGCCGTCCCGCATGTTGGGATGATAGTTCGTGAACAGCACATCCCCGGCAAAGAGGACCTTGCTCTCCGGGATGTACACGATGCTGCTTCCGCCCGTGTGCGACGGACCCGCAAGCATCACGCGGACTTTCCGGTCGCCCAGGTCGATCTCCATGCTGTCGCTGAAGGTGAGGGAGGGCATGACCACGGTCGTGCCTGCCATCGCTTCGTCGGTCAGGCCGAAATACTTCGCCCGGCCCAGGAGACCGTCGCCGTTCTTCACTATTGCCGCCTTCGTTTCCGACTGCGCCACGATCGTCGCGCCCTGTTTGGCGAACTCGCAGTTGCCCAGTACGTGGTCGAGGTGGTCGTGCGTATCGATGACGTAGCGGATGGGCTTGTCCGACACCAGGCGGATGTCCTTGATGAACCGCTGGGCTTCCTTTGCCGAAATGAGCGTGTCGATCACCACGATGCCGTCCTTGCCTACCACGATGCCGGCATTCGCGCCGAAGCTGTTCGCCGGACTGGGGCTCTTCTCATCGACGTAGGAATACACGCCCTCGACGATCTTTGTAAGGGCTGCATGTGCCGGTACGGCGCTTAGAGTAATGAAGATAATGACGACTGCGATAACGGAAAAAGAACGATGTACTGAGCTGGTCTTGTTCATGGATTCTCCTTGATGATGGATTAAGCGTAGCGACTGACATTTACGCTGTTCTCAGCGTTGAGACGTGAATAGTGCCATTGCTGCCTTGAGTTGCATGTCGTTTGTTTTGTCAAGGTAGTCCAAGGTGATGAATGACTGCATCTCATCGTATACGGAATCTCGTTCCTCCTGAGACAGTATAACTTCCGCGTCCGGTTTAACACCTTTCGAGTGGATAGGCTCGCCCGCCGGCGTCAAGATGAATGCTGTACGTATGCTCAGGAAAGAGTCATTCCTCAGAGGATAGACAGACTGGATCTCGCCCTTCCCGGCGGTCTTCTCGCCCACCAAGCGCGCATGATGGTTATCCCGCAACGAGGCCGCAAACATTTCCGCTCCCACCGCTGTCTTAGCATCGATCATTACAACAATAGGAAAATCCAGAAAGGGGAACCATATCCAGGCGTTAAGCTCGTGCACGCGACCATCATATCTACCGCCCAGAGAGGCAATGATCTCATTTCGTTTCATGAAAAGTTCGGCAACGTCAGTGACAGCATATAGCACGCCACCCTCGTTGTTCCGAACATCAATAATCAGACCCTTGAGATGACTCTTTGTAAGCTGTTTCAATATTAGCTTGACTTCTCCCGGGGTATTTTGGTAAAAGCGTTCGATCCTGAGATATCCGATATCATTCTTTAGCAGACGCCCGGCGGTGGACTCAAACACGGTACTGGTTGATCTTTTCAATTTGAGCGTCTTTTCTCCGTCTAATCGAGTGCTAATCTTAATCGTGATATCCGTTCCCGGTGCTCCACGCAATAATTGAATGACTTCTCTTAACTCTAGGCCGAGAACGGATTTGCCATTTACTTCGATGATCGCATCTCCCTTGCGCAGCCCCGCATTCCGAGCGGGTGATTTGAGGAGGGTACCTTCGATCAAAAGGGCATCATCTTTCTTGGCAAGAATGAGACCAATTGCTCCCACCGATTGATCTTGCTGCACATCTTCGGCCGGTATGAGTCGAATGGAATCCGACTGTGCCAAAAGAGATCGAATATCCGGCCTCTTGCTGGTATCGAGCTGAATCTTTTGGCCATTCTTGTCGATATAGTTCTTTTCAATCAGGGTTACTGCTTGATCAAAGATCACTGCCGGGTCCGATGTGCGCTGAAGAGACTGGTGCTTTAGGGCACACCCTGCGTTCGTAAGCATCACGATACTAAACGCGATCATCCAAAGGTTCGGTCGAAATATAGGCACTTGTTTAGGCTCAACTACGCTGTTTTTCATCCCTTCCTCCCTCTAAAGAGCGCAACGCAACCCTCGACGCGAATCTTCGTACTCACAAAGTGCTCGAGGAGTCCCGCTTCAACCAAAGTTATAGGGTATCCTTCAAGTCTTTAATACTCCGGAATCTGCTCGCAGGGGCAGGGGGATCTCCAGTGCGAGCCTGGTGCCGGAATCGGAAGAAATGTTCACGGTCCCGCCGAGGCTGGCTGCGCGCTTCCGGATGTTTGGCAATCCCCTTCCCCGGGATTCGTCCTTGCTGCATCCGATGCCGTTGTCCCCGATCACGAACCGGAGTCCATGGTTGTTCACGGACAGGTTGACCGTTACCATTGTTGCCCGGGCATGCTTGATGGCGTTCGTGAGCGCTTCCTTGTGGATCTTAAAGAGGTTGAGGCAGAGCAGGCTTCCGGGGTCACCGGCGGTATCGCCGTCAATGTTCGTCTCAAAGACAGAGCCGATGCCGTGCGGCTCCAGCAGCGCATTCCCCTGGCTCCTGATTTCCACAGCAAGCATGTGCCAGCTCAGCCCGCTTGTTTCGATGATCCGCATGAAGCTTCGGATCTCCGTGATGCCCTCTTTGGCCAGCTGGGAAATGATCGAGAGCTTGTTCCGGAAGCCCTCGAAGTCGGGCGATTGTTGTGCAAGTTCCGCAAGGATCCTGATGTTCGTGGTTATCCCGCCGATGCCGTCATGGAGGTCCATGACGAGGTTCTCCCTCTCCCGTGCATGGCGCTCTTCCTCCCGTATCCGCTCCTCATAGAGCCGGACCTTTTCATCGGCCGCGTGTTTGCGGTCGGTGATATCGGAGAGCGTGGCAATGACCGCCGGGGCGCCTTCATACTCGATGACCCCCGCCGTGGCCGAGACCCAGCGTTCGTCGCCCCACCGCGTCACTACCTTGAACTCGTATTCTTCGGGAACTTCCTTGCCCGACATCCTCGAAGCGCCCCGCTCATGCA
>JAKAHZ010000191.1 GCA_021814615.1 Nitrospirota bacterium
CTCGGTCTTCATCTGCAACGAGTGCGTCGACCTGTGCAACGAGATCATCGCCGAGGAATGGGAGGAGGCCAAGGAAGCGAAGCTGCCGCGTCTCCCCAAGCCCTCGGAGATCAAGCGCATCCTCGATGAGTACGTCATCGGCCAGGACCGGGCCAAGAAGATCCTGTCCGTGGCCGTCCACAACCACTACAAGCGCATCGGCGTGAAGCAGGAGATCGGCGACGACGTCGAGCTCCAGAAAAGCAACATCCTCCTGATCGGCCCCACGGGCACGGGCAAAACCCTGCTCGCCCAGACGCTGGCCAGGATCCTGGACGTTCCGTTCACCATCGCCGACGCCACGACCTTGACCGAGGCGGGCTACGTGGGCGAGGACGTGGAGAACATCATCCTGAAGCTGCTCCAGAACGCGAACTACGACGTGGAGCGCGCCCAGCGCGGCATCGTCTACATCGACGAGATCGACAAAATCAGCCGCAAGTCGGAGAACCCCTCCATCACCCGCGACGTGTCGGGCGAAGGCGTGCAGCAGGCGCTCCTCAAGCTGATCGAGGGCACCGTGGCCGCGGTCCCGCCCCAGGGAGGCCGGAAGCATCCCCACCAGGAGTTCATCCAGGTGGACACGTCGAACATTCTCTTCGTCTGCGGCGGCGCTTTCGTGGGCCTCGACGCCATCATCGAGCAGCGCGTGGGCAAAAAGAGCATGGGCTTCGGCGCGGACATTCAGAGCAAGCATGAAAAGAAGTTCAGCGAGATCCTCGCGAGCCTCCAGCCCGAGGACCTCCTGAAGTACGGCCTCATCCCCGAGTTCGTGGGCCGCATGCCCGTGGTCGCCACCCTCGAGGAGCTCGACGAGCACGCGCTCATCGACATCCTGACCCGGCCCAAGAACGCGCTGATCAAGCAGTACCAGAAACTCCTCGGCCTGGAAGGCTGCAAACTCCGCTTCACCGACGACGCGCTGGCGGCGATCGCCAAGAAGGCCATTCTGCGCAGGACCGGCGCGCGCGGCTTGCGGGCCATCCTTGAGGACGTAATGCTCGACGTGATGTACGACGTCCCGTCGCAGGCGGGCATCAAGGAATGCGTCATCAACGCCGAGGTCATCAGCGAAGGCGCCGATCCGCTGCTGATCTACGAGAAGATCGCGTAGGTGCAGTAATTGAGTGAATAGTGATGAAGAGATTGAGGGGAAGACCTCAATCTCTTGCTGTTTCCGGTTATTTTTACGCTTGAACTTAATTTCTCAATCACTGAATCACCCAATCACTGTTTCTCATGAAAATCCTTTCCGCCGAATTCGTGACGAGCGCCGCAGGGCCGAAGCAGCTCCCGGCCGACGGGAAGCCGCATATCGCCTTTGCCGGCCGCTCGAACGTCGGCAAATCCTCGATCATCAACAGCATCCTGAACCGGAAGGGGCTCGTGAAAACGAGCGCTACGCCGGGGAAGACCCAACTCATCAATTTCTTCCTGATCAACGGCTCCTTCTACTTTGTCGATCTGCCCGGCTACGGGTTTGCCCGGGCGCCGCGAGCCGTGGTGGATACGTGGGCGCCCATGATCGAACAGTACCTGAAGCATGCGCCGCAGCTCCGCGCCGTCATCGTGCTTCTGGACATCCGGCGGGAGACCGACGAGCGGGACCTGCGGATGCTCGAGTGGCTCCGGCATTACGATATCCCCGCCAGATTCATCCTGACGAAGGCGGACAAGGTGAACCGTCAGGAGGCTGTTACTGCGCAGCGCGAGACCGCAACGCAGTTGGGCCTCGCGCTCCCGCCGCTGCTCACGTCCGCGAAGAGCGGCCAGGGGGTGGGTGAACTGCGCGCGGAGATAGCGCGGATCCTCGCTGAGCGGACCGTCGGATCGCCGGCGTTTTAGAAAGAGCGCCGCGGCGATCAGATAAACAACCATTCTCCGGGGGAGGGGGACCATGCTCGAACTGATCAAGGATCTCGCCGGCTCGCTCTTCTGGGCCACGGTCATCAGCGTCGCGCTCTATGTGGCGGGCAGCATCGCCACGGGATACCTGGCGAAGAAGTCCAAGCTTCTGAAGCCGATCGGCTCGGGCCTCAAGCTCATTGTCCTGTTCCTTGCCGTCCAGACCTTCCTCCTCCTGGGCGCCCAGGAATCCCATCCCCGTCTGTCCCGGAACCTGCAGTTCTTCTCCTGGATCGTTCTCATCTTCGCCCTCCTGCGCATGACGCTGTACATGTACGGCGACCTCTTTGTGGTGCGCTGGAAGAAGGGGAGCTTCCCGGCCGCTTTCAAGAATATCATCACCGCCGTGGTGCTCGTCGTTTCGGTCCTGATCCTGCTCAAGGAGATCATGGACATCAATGTCACCTCGCTGATCGCCACCACGACGGTGCTCACCGCCACGATCGGCCTCGCGTTTCAGAGCACGCTGGCCAACATGCTGGCGGGGCTCACCATCCATCTCGAAAAACCGCTCAAGCAGGGGGACTGGATCACCGCGGGCGGGCATGAGGGCCGCGTTCTCGACATCACGCTTCGCTCCACGCGCATCATGACGATCGAAAACAACGAGGTCTACATCCCGAACAGCAAGGTGCTGTCCGAGGCGGTGGTGAACTACAGCCTGCCCGACCAGATGTGCATTCGAAAACTGCCGGTGGGCGTAAGCTATCACATCGCGCCGAACACCGTGAAGAAGACCGTGCTCGATATCCTGTCGACGGTGGACGGCGTGCACCAGACCCCGCCGCCGATGGTGCGGGTCGCGTCCTACGCGGATTTCTCCGTGCACTACGAGATCCGGTACGCGATCCATGAATATCAGCGCTACCTGGAGATCGAGGCGGAGATCATGAACCGCCTGTGGTACCGGTTCAAGCGGGAAGGCATCGAGATTCCCTTCCCCATCCAGACGATCCACCTGAAGGAGATAACGCCGGAGAGCCGCCGGGCGGAGCACGAGCACATCGTGAACGGCGTGCTGGCGCTCATGGAACGGGTCGACATCTTCAAACCCATTCCCCTCGAAGAACGGAAAGGGCTGGCGGAGACCGTAGGGGTAAAGGACTTCGCGGCAGGCGAATGCCCGGTGCGGCAGGGCGATCCCGGCGATTCGTTCTATCTCATCCGGAAGGGCACGGTGGATGTAATCGTGGAGAAGTCGCCGGGCCAGGGGGTGGTGGTGGCGACGCTGGGCCCCGGCAATTTCTTCGGAGAGATGAGCCTTCTCACCGGGGCCGTCCGCACGGCCAGCATCCATGTAAAGGACGATGCCGAGTTCGTGGTGATCGACCGCGAGAGCTTCCGCAACATCCTGGTGAACAATCCTTCCATCGCCGAATCCATGAGCCGCATTCTCTCCGAGCGGCAGGCGGGGCTTGCGGCGCAGCGGGAAAAGCTCGATGCCGCGGCGCTCGAACGGCGGAAGCTCGATGAGTCCGGGAAGCTGCTCCACAACATCCGGCAGTTCTTCGGCCTCCGCGTGTGACGGAAAAAGCCTTGTTTTGCCAATATTTTTGGTTGACTCGACGGCATTTCGCAGTATAATAAAACCTTATGAGGGAGCTGACACGGGGAGAGGATTTCTACGACGGGACCGCACTCCTGGGCGATCCGGTGCACGGCTACCTCTCGTTCACCACGCCCCGTCCCTCCGTTGCCGAGAAAACCGAAAAGGACCTCATCGACACGGCGTGGATGCAGCGTCTCCGCCAGATTTACCAACTTCAGAGCGCCCGCTGGGTCTATCCCTCGGCGGAACACAGCAGGTTCCAACATTCCCTGGGCGCCATGCATCTCGCCGGCCGATTTGCCCGCCATCTGTATCCGTCGCTCAAGGCCGCTGTTCCGGACAGCCCCTCGGCGAACTGCGTCGAGGAAGTCCTGCGTGTCGCCGCGCTGCTGCATGATGTCGGCCACGGCCCCTTCGGCCATTTCTTCGACGACAATTTCCTCGAACACTTCGGCCTGACCCACGAGAAGCTGGGCCAGCAGATCATCAGGAACGAGCTGGGCGATGTCATCCGCGCGATCCGGAGGAGCCCGTCGGGCGAATTCGCCAAGGGCGAGAAGCTGAATCCCGACCAGGTCGCCTTCCTGATCGGCAAGGGCGCGACGACGACTTCGAAGCAGCCGCGGTGGCTTACCTTCCTGCAGCCCCTTCTGTCCGGCATCTACACCGTCGACAACCTGGACTACGTGCTGCGCGATGCCTACCTGTGCGGCGTCGCCGTGGGTCCTGTGGATATCGATCGGCTCCTCTATTACACCTTCTTCACCAACAAGGGCCTGACCCTGCACAAG
>JAKAHZ010000058.1 GCA_021814615.1 Nitrospirota bacterium
GGAGTTGAAGATGTTCAGGCCCTTGTTCTCCATGGCTCCCATGTTGAAGTCGTCGGTCGCCACGATCATGAACAGGTCGAGGTCGTATTCCCTGCCGTACACTTCTTCGTCCCATTTCATCGCCTTCTTGAGCGAATCCATGGCATGGCCGCACTTGTCCTTGTTGTGGTGCTGCACGTAGATGTGAAGCTCAACGGTCCTGCCCGACAGGGTGATGAATTTGTCCTGCACGCGAGCGAGATCGCCGCCCACGAGCGCGAAAAGGTAGGCGGGCTTCGGGAAGGGATCGTGCCACTTGGCGAAATGCCTGCCGTCGGGAAGATCGCCCTTGCCGATCAGGTTCCCGTTGGACAGGAGAACGGGAAATTTCTTCTTGTCCGCCACGATGGAGGTGAAGAACTTCGCCATCACGTCCGGCCGGTCGAGGTAATAGGTGATCTTGCGGAATCCCTCGGGCTCGCACTGCGTGAAGAAACCGCTGCCCGACATGTAGAGCCCCATGAGTTCGGTGTTGTCCCGCGGATTGATCTCCGTCTCCACCTCGAGGGCGATGTGCTCGGGCACGTTGGGGATCGTGAGATGCTCCGCGTCCACGGTGTACTGGTCCGTCTTGAGCGGCCTGCCGTTCAACTGCAGGGAGAGGAGCTTCAGTCCCCTCCCGGAAAGCACCAGCGGCGGGTTCTCCTGCGGCCGCTCATGGTTGCTCCGGATGATGAGCATGGACTTGACCTTCGTGGCGTGCTCGTGCAGGTCGAACTGGAGGTTCACCGTCTCGACGAGATAGTCGGGTTTCCGGTAATCCTCCAGCCGGACGGCATGGGGCTGGTGCGTCGGGGAATGTTCGTGCATGAAGGTTCCTTCCCGATGAAAGATGAGATCGCCGGAACCGGCGAAAGGCGCCGCTCCGGGCGCCCCCCGCAAGGGCCGGGAAACGCCCGGAACAACGAGAAAACTATGAAGCGCTACCCTGCGATGCAGACTGCAATGCCCGCGGCCGCCTTCTGCGCGAGCTTATGCGCCACGCTGCCGATGTGCGCCGCCGTTCCCGCGGGCTTGCGGCTCCGGCTGATCACGATGGCCTGGTACTTGCCGTCCACCGCCTCTTCAAGCAGGCTGTCGGCCACGTCCGTGGAATCGGAAATGAATTTGATCCGCGCGTTCTTCGCCGGCATGCCCGTCGCCACGATGGCGTCCACGGCGGACCGCATCACCGGCTCCACCTTGGCGCGCTGCTTCGATGCCCAGGTATCCACGACCCTCTGCCGTTCCTGCTTCTCCGTGTCCGAAAGGATATGTCCCTCGTCCCAGAACACGGCCGGCAGGTTGGGGAGCACGTGCACCACCGTCACCTCAAGATCGCCGCTCCCGGCAAGATGGCTGCTCACGAAATCGACGGTCCGTTCGGCGCATTCGCTGTCGCTGATTCCTACGAGAATTTTCCGCATGGTCATCCCTCCTGGATGGTTTCCTGTTCCTTCCTCTACTCTAAGGATATCACAGGATGATGTCCAGCAGCGTGAAGAGAAAGATCGTGACGCTGATATAGCCGTTCATGTTGAAGAACGCAATGTTCAGCTTCGACAGGTCGTTCTCCCGGACCAGCGAATGCTCGTACACGATCAGCCCCAAGGCGATCACCACGCCGAGGAGGTACAAGAGCCCCACGGGCAGGAGGAAATAGATAAGGAAGAGAAAGAACATGGTCAGGCTGTGGGCGGCCCGCGAGATCCACAGCGAGGTCCGCACGCCGAAGCGCTGGGGGATCGAATGCAGGCCCGAGGAGCGGTCGAACTCCATGTCCTGGAGCGCATAGAGGATGTCGAATCCCAGGAGCCAGAACAGCACGGCCAGCCCCAGGACCAGCGCCGGCAACTCGAACCTGCCGGTCACGGCGATCCAGGCGCCCATGGGCGCGCCGGAAATGGCCAGGCCCAGGAAGGCATGGGCGAGGAAGGTGAAGCGCTTGGTATAAGAATAGAAGAACACGATGGCCAGGGCCACGGGAGAGAGCGCGAACGACAGCGGGTTCAGCATGGCGGCCGCGAAGACCAGCACTGCCGAGGAGACGATGATGAAGGCCAGCACCTGGCCGGGCGTGACCAGTCCCAGGGGGAGCGCGCGGGTTTTGGTGCGCGGGTTCGCCGCATCGATTTTCCGGTCCGCCCACCGGTTGAATCCCATGGCCGCCGACCGCGCGCCGACCATGGCCACCACGATCCAGAGCACCTGGCGCCACGACGGCAGCTCGCCCAGGGCCAGGAGCGCGCCGGTGAAGGCGAAAGGCAGGGCGAAGATGGTGTGTTCGAATTTGATCATCTCGAGGATGATCTTGATTCTGTTTAACATAAGGACCTCAGTCTACCACGGAGGCACGGAGACACAGAGAAATAATCTTCCCTCGATGTTGCAACAAATACCATCAGAACCCAGAACCTCTATGTACCACGGAGTAGAGATTAATGAACGAGTCGTTTGATGCCATCTTTAGTAAAGCGCGAATGAAAATTAATGATCAACCCGACCTTCAACCTCGATAACTTCAGGTAGGTCAAGAGTTGTGCCTCATGTATCGGCAAGATTGCATCGACACATTTGATCTCGACAACGACCCTTTGATCAGCAACGACATCCATGCGATATCCACAATCAAGATTGACCCCTTTATACTCTAACGAAAGTGGTTTCTGGCGTTCGATCTTTATATCCCGAAGACCTAATTCATGACAGTAACATTCTTCATAAGCAGATTCCAGCAAACCAGGACCCAGCTGGCGGTGCACTTCAATCGCAGCAGAAATGAGCTTCGCTGTCAATTCTTCATGATGCAGCATGCTTTTCTCCGTGGCTCCGTGGTGAATAGCCTACTTATACGTCGCGGCCCTCTTCCTCCCCCACTCCTCGATCTTCGCTTTGATCTCGGGCATGGCCTTCTGGGCCGCTTCGATGCCTGCCTGCATGCAGCGCTTCTTCTGGCCGAAATCGAGCATGCCCACGTCGCCGACCGCGGGCGCGATCAGCACGTCGGCGTCCTTCTTCCGGAACTTCGCGTTCTCCGCCGACATGATCGTGATCGACTGGAGCATCACGTCCACCACGTTGGTGATGTTGAAGTTCGCCACGTTCTCGCCGATGTCCACGGCGATCACGATGTCGGCGCCCTTCTCCCGGGCGGCATCGACGGGGATGTTGTCCAGCACGCCGCCGTCAACAAGCATCTTGCCCTGATGCTCCACGGGGTTGAACACGCCCGGGATGGCGCTGCTGGCGCGCACGGCCCTGGCAACCGGCCCCTTGTCCAGGATGACGCGCGTGCCGCGGTTCAGGTCCGTGGCGATGGCGGCGAAGGGGATCTTGAGATTCTCGATGTTCGGCGCCGTCACCTTGGTTTTGACGAAATCCTCCAGTTTGTCGCCCTTGGCAACGCCCATGCCCGTGATCGCGTTCAGGATGCCGTAGTCGAAGATGCTGTCCTTTTCGAGCTGGAAGGCGGTCCATTCAAGATCGAAGCTGTTCACGTCTGAGGCATAGATGGCACCGATCAGGCTGCCCACGCTTGTCCCCACGACCAGGTCGATGGGGATCTTCTCCTGCTCCAGCGCGCGTATCACGCCGATGTGCGCGAACCCGCGCGCGGCGCCGCCGCCCAGAACTAGCGCGATCCTCGGCTTCGGCAGATCAGTGGCAGGCGCCTGCGTTTTCGGCCCCGGCGTCTGGCAGGCGGAGAGCAGAATTGCAATGAGGAGGAATGAAAGAAGGTTTCTCTGTTTCATCGTTATTTTCCTTATGAAAAGAGGTTGTCTTCAATAACTGCTATCGTCATTGCGCGATAAAAATTCCTGAACCCACCAGTCACGCACCGCCTTCTGGCGAGTCGCCGTAGCCGCATGTTGGGAACCATCGGCAATTCAAGCAGGATACAAAATCTAATAGCTGCCTAGGCTTGTTACTGCAATTTCATATCTATTCGCTCGTCGTCTAATGACACAACTGAGGCATCTATTAATCCTTGGCCTGTTATTTCCTTATCCTTATACCTATTAACAGAAGCCTCCGGCATTAAAAACCGGTATTCGAGTTTTGTGTTTGAAGCATATTTGTCCGAAAAATCTTTCGTGTATCCTAGAACGGTTATGTCATATCCGTAGAAGGCTTGCGGGCTGCTGATATAGCTGTTCAACGGATTTAATACCTTTCTAACGACGTCATCAAATAATCTTTTACCAATTTCATATTTATTCAATTTCAACGAATTAAACACGTTGGTATTTTTAAAGCGAAATGTTAAATAATTTTTTCCTTTAAAGGATGAAAGGGCGATTGAGTATGGTTCTAAGTCAGAGTCAGCTAAAAAACCTTCGGCACGAATAACATCTATAAATGATAAGATTTTAACTTGCAACGCACTCGATTGAACTGAGGCCAAATAATTTTCCGAAAAAAAAGTCTGTTGGTCTTATTAGCTTCAACGTCTTTGTATCGGATTGGACGAGAGGTGTACTTTCCGATTTTTGCCCACTCTTAGCAACAAAAGTAAACGCTGCTGCTTTATAAAATCCTTCTTTTTCTACGTTATAATTAACCGTTGTTTTATAGGCAAGAATTGAAGGGTATTTGCGATCCGAGGTAGCATTGATTCTGACAAAGACAACTCCATCGGCTGCCGTTGTTGTCGATGAATTTAAAACAATCTCATCATTATTTTTTTCTAAAAATGATACTTTGGCCCCAGCTAGTGGATTCCCTTTTAAATCCGTAATCGTCAATTTGTGTTCATGAACCACTTCTGGCGCTGGTACCATCTCGGGCATTAAAGTTGCGCAAGAAATCAACAAAAGTGGCGCAAATACAATTAAGAGTTTCTTCATCATTTAATCTCCTTTCATGCTTATATTTCATTTTCAGATTGCGGGCTACAACAAGTTATTGTCGGATCGGAACGGGAATCGTTATCTACATATGATGAACTCGCAAAAAGTCTGAAAATCAGTCATTGCGAGCAAAGCGAAGCAATCTCGTAGTTCGTATCTAACTGAAAATGCGAGATTGCCGCGTCGCTACGCTCCTCGCAATGACACCCATTGGGACTTTTTACGATTTGAAAGCAATGTGTCGGGTTTCTCGGCGTCGCTCATAGGTCGTTCTGCGTCCATCAGCGTTGAATGCCGTGTTGCCTCTATATTTACTTCTTCTCCAGCATCCCGACAACGTCCCCGTACAGTTTCTTCGTGATCTCCTCATAGCTCATCGTCCCCGGATAGATCGGCTTGCCGAAGGTGACCGTCACCTTTGCCGGCCGCGGATAGAGCTGGCCGGGGCGCATCATCTCGTATGTGCCCGTGAGCGCAACCGGCACGAGCGGCACGTTCAGCTCCTTGGCAATGATGCCCACGCCCTTCTTGAATTCCTTGAGCTTCCCGTCGCGCGTGCGCGCCCCTTCGGGGAACACACAGAGCACCTTCCCCTGCCGCAGCACGTAAGCCGACAGCTGCATGGCATTGAAGAGCCGCGCCTCCATGTCCACGGGGATGATCTGGAGATACTGGGCGATGCGCGACGATACCGGGCCGCCGAAGAACTTCGTGTCGCCGAGATAGAAGACCTGCCTGGCGATCGGCAGGGGCGTGGCCACGGACTGCAGGAAGGCGTCGGCATTGCTCAGGTGGTTCGGCGTGATCATGTAGGGCCCCTGCTTCGGCAGGTTCTCGACGCCGCGCACGGTCATCCGTCCGTAGAGGAGGAAAAAGAGCTTCAAGAGCATGCGGCCGCAGGCCCATCCGGCAACGCAAAGCGGATTTCGCACGAGCCGCACCAGCGCTTTCGCCTCCGGGGCGGGCTCCTCGCCGAGGATCTGCGCCCAGGACATGCGCACATGGGAAGGATGGGCCGCCGCTCCGCGATCCAGGAGATCCTCGAGCTTCACGATGATGTCCCGCACCGTGAAGATCACCGAACCGAAGGAATCGGGCAGGCCGATGCCGAAGGTCCGCTCCAGGCTCACCACCAGCTCCACGCGGGACAGGGAGTCGAGCCCCAGATCGATCTCCAGGTTGTCGTCGGGAAGGATCTGTTTCTTCGCGGAGAAGGGCGCCAGGCAGGCCAGCACTTTCGCTCCCACTCTGCTTTGTGCGACGGCATCCTCTTCCTTCGGCGCGGCCTTTTCCGCGCGCTCGCCGCCGGTCAGATAGAGGTCCCGCACCATGGCCCGCTTGAGCTTGCCCAGCCGCGTTACCGGCAGCGAATCCTTGAAGATCTTGATTCCCATCACGCGCTTGTAGGACGGCAGGTCCTTCTGCAGGTCTTCGATCTCGAAGGCGATGGTCTCTCGCGCATTGGCGATGTTCTGCTTCCGGAGATAGTCGAAGTCCGGCACCACGGCAGCTTCGAGACCGCGGTCGGTCTGGACAAGGCAGATCTCCTTGATCGCGGGCAGCTGCTTGTAGAGGCTTTCCAATTCGTCGGGGAAGACCTTCTTGCCCGTGGACAGGACGATCATCTCTTTGGACCGGCCGGTGATGAAGAAATAGCCGTTCCGGTCGCGAAAGCCCAGATCGCCCGTGTAGAACCAGCCGTCGCGGATCACCTCCGCTGTTGCTTCTGGCTTTTGATAGTAGCCGAGCATCACATTCGGTCCCTTGATTGCGATCTCTCCCTGTCCCTTGTCGTCGGGGTCCACGATCCGGACCTCCACGTCCGGGATCGGCACGCCGATGGAACCGGCCTTCTGCCTGCCCAGGGGATTGAAGGTCGCGGCCGGCGACGTCTCGGTCAGGCCGTAAGCTTCGATCACCATGAAGCCCAGGGCCGTCATGTCCCGGAACACCTGCGGGTCGAGCCGCGCGCCGCCGCTCGCCATGAGCCGGAACGTCGGCCCGAAGCGGGCATGCACTTTGCCGAAAAAAGCTTTGCCGATGTTCCTGCCCGTGATCGCCCGGACCGAGCTGCTCGTTGCGAGAAGGAGCTTTGCTATGAAGCGGAGCGGCAGTAGCTGCTGCTCGATCCGCTCGAAAATGGCCCTGCGGAGCGCGGTTAAGAGCTGCGGCACGGCGACGAGGACCGTCACTTCCGTTTCCTGCATGCAGGCGACGATATCGGGGCCCTTGAGACTGTTCAGGATCGTGACCGTGGCGCCGAGCGAGAGCGGCAGGATCATGCAGGCCATGGCCGGATAGGTGTGATGGAGCGGCAGCAGGCAGAGCAGGTTGTCGGTCTGCTGCACGATGTCGAGTTTGATGGCGCTGGCGCAGTTCGACGCCAGGTTCCCGTGGGAGAGCATCACGCCCTTGGGATCGCCCGTGGTGCCCGAGGTGTAGAGGATCGCCGCCAAGTCGTCGGCCGCCGGCGCGGGCGGGAGGAGTGCATCGGGATGGGCCGACGCGAGCGCGCTGAAGGAAAGGCCGTCGCTTCTGTCCAGGGAAATGATCGTGATCGCGGTCCCCTTCGGCAGTTTCTGGCGCGTAGACGAAGTGACGCAGACCGCCTTTGCCCCGGAATTGGACAGGAGCAGGGCAACTTCCTTGTCCATGAGCTGGGCATCCAGCGGCACTACGACAGCGCCGATCACCGTTGTGGCGAGGTAGGCCATCTGCCACTCCGGCCGGTTCTCAGCAAGGAGCGCGACGCGATCGCCCTTCTTGATCCCCAATTCTGCGAGCCCGCGGGCTGCCGAGGCAAGGGAGGCCATCAGTTCGCGGTACGTGAGCCGCCGGTACCGGTCGCCTTCCTTCATCTGGATCGCGGTCCGGTCCGGGTATTTCGATGCCGCCTCTTGGATCTTCGTAAGGATCATATCGCTCCGGTCGTGATGAGAAGAGACGCTCCAGCCGTGAGCAGAATACAATGGCGCGGAAGGTATGTCAATGAGGAAGCAGGCCGTTCACGGCGGGAACGCTCACTCGTGTTCGAGGGATCGCACCGCTGCCGCGAGTCCTTCGATGACCTTGGCCATGCGGAGGTAATCGAGCGTCTCCGGCAGATCAGCGGGGGAATGATAGTTCGCGTTCCGGTAGAAGGCGGTGTCGGTGACCATGAAGGCGGGATATCCCAGTTTGTTGAAAGCCCAGTGGTCGGAAAAATCGATGCCCACCACAAAGGCCGGCGCGTTCAGGGTCACGAGCGGGAGGTCCGTTGCCGACCGGAACCGCGCTGCGATCTCTTCAGTGAATTGCTTCGCTTGACGGCTGCCGACCATGGCGATGTAGTTCCCCGTGGAGGGGAAGCGGAGTTTCATGAAGGGCAAGGGATAGTGCTGGGAACCGGGCCGGTCGGAAAAGAAGCCGATCATCTCGAGGCAGATCATGCCCAGGACCCGCTCGCGCCGGTCCTTGAGGCTTCGCGCATAGTGATAGCTGCCCATCTGCTTTGTCCGGAAAGCAGGCGGCTCCTCGAAGGCGAAAGCAACGAGCCGGACGGTGCATGCCGGCCGTTCATCCTTCAAGAGCCGCGCAAGGCCCAGGAGCCCGGCAATGCCGCTCGCGTTGTCGTCCGCGCCCGGCGTGGTGCGGACCGTGTCATAGTGGGCGCCGATCACGAGGATCTTTCCCGGATCGGATCCCGGGATCTCGGCAATGATGTTGTGCAGTGTAGCGCCGTCGTAGGAAAAAGGATGGCGGGAAACCGTGCAGCCGGCGGCCCGAAACTCGTCTTCGAGATACTGCGCGGTCCGTTCCATCCGGTCGAGATCCCGGAACGTGCGGACGCCGATCTCGCGCGCGAGCCTGGTCACCACGAGCCGGAGATAGGACGGCAGATCCATGGCGCAGACTAACACGCGTGGAAGCGCATTGTCAACGCGAACTGCGACGATTTCAAGAGTGCGCACCCGCTGAACCCTTTTCTTGACTCGCCCGGACCGATGTATTAGACTCTCTTGCAGTCGCATCGATAAAGGGAATAAGGATTCGCCATGAAAAAATACTTGTTGTTCCTCGGCGACTCGCTCACCGAGTGGTACGATTGGGAACGCCGCTTCCCGGCCTGCACGGTGGCGAATTTCGGCCTTTCCGGCGAGACCGTCGAGGAGATGCTGGACCGGCGTGAACCTATCCGGTCCCGGGCAGGGAAACCCGATTATGCCTTCCTCATGACGGGCATCAACAACGTGTTGCAGGAACAGTACGAATTCTCCGCCTCTTATAGAGAGCTCGTCCGGAACTTCACCACGTGGTGGAAGCCCGGCATCGTGATCGTACAGAGTCTGCTTCCCGTGGACTATTCCTTTGTGAGCAACGATCTGATCAGGGACATCAACCGGAGGCTTGAAGCCATCGCGAAGAACGAAGGCGCAGAGTATCTCGACGTGTACAGCAGCTTCGTGGACGGACAGGGCAGGCCGAAGGCGGGATATCTCTCCGAGGACGGCGTGCACCTCGCTCCAACCGGATATGCGGCATGGTCAGACGCCGTCGAGGAATATCTGAACCGAGCAGGCGAAAAGCGCTAATAACGATTTCACCATAGTCTCCACATCAAGCCCCCGGCCGGCCAGGATCTGCGGGTCGTCGTTGGGAGACAGGCCGTTTGTCTGAGAGACCCCCTTCGCCGAAGCGAAAGCGCGCAGGAACGGCTGGTTCGGAAGGTCGGAGGGTGAGTCAGGAAAGGGAAAGATGGGCGCTCTTGCGCAGCCGGAGAAGGATGAAGAGGCGGAGATAGTTCTGGTCGTCAGAGGTGATCCTGGTGAACTGCATGCCCATTCCCGGCGCACGCCGTGAACGATCATCGGAGAGGGACCGGTAGAGGACTTCCGCCTCGGCGCGGATCTCGCGGTTGCCTGCAATGATCCGAACCGGGTGTTTCGAATGCACGGGCGCGGGTTCGGCTGTTTCGTAGAACATGCCGCTCTCCGAAAGCTGCGTGGCGAATCCGCTTTCCGCGGCATCATCCCGGAACGCCTGGAGCCGCGTGGCGATCCTGATGTTCCTGCGCGGAGTTTCCTCCATGGCGCTCTGCACCACGCGAAATAATTCCTCCGTGTTGACCGGAGACAGGAGGAAGGCCGCGACTTTCCGGCGCATGATCGCTTCCTCGGCTTTCTGCGGAGCGATCCGGGAAAGAACGATGACCGGAATGCGTTCACCCCCCTGTTCCTGTTTCAGCCGGCCGATCAGTCCATAGGAAGCCGCGTCGACCCGCTCCGTGTCGACGATAATGAGCGAAGGAAGAACGATCTGCATGCATTCCATCGCCTGCTGTTCATCGGCCGTGATGCTGACATTGTAGCCGAATCCCGCGAGCATGCGTTCGAGAGCGGCCCGTTCCTGCCCGCCGCATTCCAGGAGCAGGATGAGCCTGCGCCGCGTTGCGATCCTCTGCCAGTCGCTTTCCCGTCGTGAACCCATAATACGTCCTCGTTGTCGCCGATTCGTCCGCGTCTGCGCGAAACGGTTATACCAGCAGACGCTTTCCGGCTTCGTAGGCATCGCGAAGCGCCGTCGGATGGGTCAGCACGTCGCCTTTCGCATCCGCGCCGAGCGCGCTGACCATCTCATGCGTCGGCACACTGATGGTGCGGAAGAAGATCCGCGTGACCGTATCGGCGCACCGCACCGCGTCGTCCTTCTTCATGCCCGCCGCAACGAGCAAAAGCCCCTTCCGCCCCCGCTCCCCGGGCAGGATGTCCTTCTTGAGCAGGTATTTCTCGCACCAGAAGGCCTGGCAGCGATCGATCATCAGTTTTGTCTGGGCGCTCACGCTGTAGAAGAAGATGGGCGATGCGACGATGAACCGGTCGCCGGTGCGGATCGCCTCGTAAATGTCCTTCATTGCGTCATTGACGACGCAGATGCCGGTCTTGGAGCAGCCGCCGCAGTCCTGGCAGGGCTTGATGTTCATACCGTTCAGGTTGAACTCAATGATCTCATACCCCGCTTCCCGCGCCGGCTTGAGCGCCTCCCGAAGCAGGAGATCCGTATTTCCGTCGATCCGGGGACTGCCGAAAAACGCGACAACCTTCATTGCTCCCCCAAGGTAAAAATAAAACGGCCGGTGTCTTCCCCCACCGGCCGCTTATTATACCATTTCGGGCTGAATTACTCGACTTTTTTGAAGGCCGCTTTTTTCGCCTTACAGACAGGACAGTCGTCCGGCGCCGAACCTTCCACGGTGTAGCCGCATACGGAACAGACATACATGTCCGTCTCGACATGGGCGCCGAGCGAATCCAGCGCTTTCTGGTACAGCGCCGCATGCACTTTTTCGACCTCGTTCGCCAGGTTGAAGCTTCGGAGCGCGCCGGCCTTGCCGTCTTTCTTCGCGTCTTCGATCATAGCGGGATACATCTTCTGGAACTCGTAGGATTCGCCGCCGATGGCCTCCAAGAGGTTCTCGCGCGTGGACCGAATCCCCGCCAGCTCGCGAAGATGATTGTGCGCATGGATCGTTTCTGCCTCAGCAGCCGCGCGGAAAAGCCGGGCGACCTGGCGGTATCCTTCCAGTTCGGCTTTCTTCGCAAAGGCCAGATACTTCCGGTTCGCCTGGGATTCCCCGGCAAATGCATCTTTCAGGTTCTGTTCTGTCGTTGGCATGATTCCTCCTCCATTGTCTAGATAAAATGGCATCCTGAGATGGTCAAGTGTTGATTACCGTTGGCATCGGTCACGGGAAACAGTGATAACCCGCCCACCATGCCGCGCGTTTATGCCGCGGTCTGGGCCTTTCTCCAGCCCTCCTGCTTCAGTTTTTCCGTGCGCTCCACCGCCCAGGTCTTGAGCTGCTTGATGTATCCGATCGGGTCGATCTTTGCGAGGGCGATGATCTTCTCGCGTTCCCGCACGCTGTCGATATGGTCACCCGGGTACATGCCGTTCCAGGTGCAGTACCCTTCGTCAAAGAGCGTGGCCGGCGTGATGCTGCCCTCGATGCGGCCCTGGCCGGAGAAGGCCGCTATGTCCATGTCATAGCGGATGAGCCACCCGTTGTCGGCCACCATGGTCGCGCTGTCCGGTTTCACGTTCTTGCCGCAGGCCGGGCAATAGAGCTCCTTCACGACCTGCTCGGGCATGATATTGTCCCGGAAATGAAATGAAGCGTGTCCTGAACCGCAGGAGCAGTGTCGTTCATACGCCATGCACATAATAAAGTCCTCCTCGTCAACTGATTTGAGTATATTCCGCGTTTCAAAATCTCGCGAATGAATATTCCAGATTCCATGACGATGATCGCGCCTACCGACTCCCGCGCGGAGCCGGGGGAACCGCTCATGCTCGGGAGCGATTCCGGCATTCAAGGCAAATACCGCTGAACTCGATATGGCTCCCCGTAATGACGAATCCCTCGCGATACTGTTCCGCGAAATCCAGGTCAAACTGTACGGGGATATCAACGATTTTCCGGCAGTTGGTGCAGATCAGGTGATGATGCGGACTCGTGTTGGGGTCGAACCGTTTCTTATCAGGATCACCGGTAAGTTCCTTCACCATCCCCCGCTTTTTCAGCGCTTCCAGCGTGTTATAGACCGTCGCAAAAGACATGGTCGGATATTTCCGGCGGACAGCCCGAAAAACGTCGTCCGCGGCAGGATGCTGCACATTCCCCTTCAGGTAATCCAGGATGGCCAATCGCTGCGGCGTCATCTTGAATCTGCGGTCCCGATGTTTTTCGCTGCGAACCGGCATGACTCCCTCTTGCTTTCATGGAAATATTATCATCTTAGAACTGTTCTTGTCAATATAAAAAGACATATCATGTCCTGATTAATTTTTAGCAACATTGTGTCCGGTTTTTCTTGACAGCCCCCGTACTTTTGCATACACTTGAGATTATTCAATAGGAGGGCGGAATATGAGGAAGCTGCCGAATCAATACACGAGCATCGTCAAGCGTTATGCCGATGTTGCCGAAGCCGTGCGTCGACTCGGCGCAGCCACGAAATCAGCCGGTCCGCTGAACAAGAAGACCGCTGAGCTCATTCAACTTGCTGCTGCGGCTGCCATACGCTCGGAAGGCTCTGTCCATTCTCACGCGCGACGAGCCATCGAAGCCGGCGCGAAACCGAACGAAGTCCGGCACGCTGTTGTCGTTCTGACCAGCACGATCGGGTTTCCCACGGTCTCGGCAGCGCTGTCGTGGATCGATGATGTCATCGGAAAAAAGAAATAATCCCGCTCCCGGAGTCCCTTTCGTTCCCGAACGGCCCCATGAAGGTTGATTGTTATCTATCCGAATATTGCGCATCGCAAGCGGAACTCGACAAGCGGCTCTCTGCTGCATTGAAAGCCCTTCACCTGCAGGCAGAGATCGTCTATCACACGATCACCTATGACGATGCTGTGGCGCTCCAGATACCCGGCTCGCCGACGATCCGTATTGACGGCAGGGATCTGTATCCGCTTATCGCGGATCCGGCGGTCACGTGACGCCTCTATGACGACGGGTCCGGGCGACCCCAGAATATTCCATCCATTTCTTCCTTGACGAAGCGTTTCAGAACGCTCCTGGGTATTACCGCATGACCGATGATTCTCTCCTTCTGCGCTGCATCACCTGCTTTTCCCTGAACCGCTTGCCCGAAAGCAGGCTCAAACAACGGCCTCTCTGCGGCAAGTGCAAGGCGGTTCTCGAAGTGCCCGCCGGTCCCGTCGCAGCTGTTCCGGCGAACCTGGACCGCGACATCGCATACTGGCCGGAAACTCTCCTGATGACGTTCACCTCGCGCTGGTGCGTGTACTGCAAGATCTACAATCCTGTCGTTTCATCCCTTGCCGAGGAGCGATCCGGGAGGCTGAAGGTGATTACGGTGGATGTCGATGCCCATCCGGACCTGGCGAAGCGCCATAATGTGACAAAGACCCCGACGTTCGTAGTGTTCAAAAACGGGACCATGGTCGTTCGCATGGACGGAGCTCCGAAAGACAAGAACGAACTGATCACCTGGGTTGAAAATCTCATCAACTATCAGAGCTATTGACCGCCAGCTCAATCCCATGACTATGGAATCCGCCCTCATTACATGCACTTCCTGCTCATCCTTGAATCGCGTGCCGGTTGCGCGACTCAAGCAGAACCCCATATGCGGCAAATGCAGACAGCTGCTGGATTTTCCCATGAGCGTCGTTGACCTCCCGGGAGAGGCCCTGGACAAGGAGATTTCCTCATGGCCGGAAACATTCGTGGCCCTATGTGTTTCTGCAACCTGCGATGAATGCGCCAGGTTGAAGCCAATCGTTGAAGATATCGCATTTCTCAGAGCCGGCATGGTAAAGATCTGCAAAATAGACATCGATGCATATTCTGACCTGGCGGACAAATTTTTCATTTACACTCCACCGGCAATTCTGGTCTTTCGGGCTGGAAGGCAGATTGCTCGTCTCGACGGAGCGCCAATTCATAATAACGAATTAATTCAGTGGCTTGACAACCTGCATTCCCGAAATCTCGCCGAAAAATAATTTTTTCTACTGTTATCAACAAATTACAATCCAGATTACCTTTATCCAGAAAAAATTATAATTATATCACATTGTTTTTATTATATTTATTTTATTCTTGACAATGATATGCTCATATTTTATATTCATGCTAGCACTCTATGCAATTGAGTGCTATATATTCGCACAGCTAAGGAGGGCTACCCTATGTTTTGGCAGGATTATTACCGATTGAACAGACTTCCGGATCTCTGGCAAGATTTTGACCGTTTGAACAGAATGATTTCCGATCTGACGACGCCGGCAGCGACAACCAGCGAATTTCCTCCCGTAAACATGTGGAGCGGCAGCGAAGAAGCAGTTGTCACTGTTGAACTCCCCGGCGTGGATCACCAGGCAGTCGATATCTCCGTTGCGGGGAAGATCCTGACCCTCAAGGGATCAAGGCCGGCCGAGGAAATGCATGAGGGAGAATCATACCACCGGCGGGAGCGGTGGTATGGAGAGTTCAGCAGAACCATTGAATTGCCTTTCGCGGTGGAATCGTCAAAAGTGAACGCCCGGTTCAGCAAGGGGATTCTGAGCATCACCCTTCCGAGAGCTGAAGCGGAGAGGCCGAAGAAAATCTCAGTCGTCACAGACTAGGAGGACTAAATGATGGCAACCAGCACACAGGAACTGCAAAAAAAAGAAGCAACAACACCCCAAGGCGTGGAGCGAACCAAGCCGCGCACAGTGTATGCTCCGGCAGTGGATATTCTTGAACGGAAGAATGACATACTCATTACCGCCGACATGCCGGGCGTCGACGATCAGCAGGTGGACATCACCCTGGACAAGGACATCCTCACGGTAATCGGGACTGTCGGTCCGGAGCCGGCCCTGCAGCACCGGAGAGTAGCGAGCGAGTACGGCATTGGCGATTTCCAGCGCGCCTTCGTTATCGGGAACGAAATCGACCGCGACCATATTGAGGCTACAGTGAAAAACGGCGTCCTGCAGATTGTTCTGCCCAAAGCTCAGCAAGCGACCTCCCGAAAGATCGACGTACGTATTGCATAGTCTTCCCGTTGTTTGCCGCAACCTTCACCGCCAAAGAGGCCAGCAGGAATAATGCTGGCCTCTTTGGTTTCTCAGCCACCCAATTGGCTCGCTTGCAAGAAAAAACAAAGATTGACAAAAATGCACCATACCGCTACATTCAAAGCAACAAAGGATTCCCATGAGCCCCCTGAAACCCTATCAGAGCAAGATCATCACCCTCTTGACGAAACAGGAACTGCTGATCGCAGAGATCTACCGGTTCTTTTCCGGCCTCTACCCGGAAGCTCGAGACTTTTGGGACAGAATGGCGAAGGAAGAGATGGAACACGCCACGTGGGTCGAGTATTTCCATACCAAGACACAGAACAACACTGTACATTTTCTTGAGGAGAAGATCAAAAGCTACACGGTTGAAGCCTTCGTCAAGTACCTTGAGGACAATCTGGCAAAGGTCAGGGAAAAGGCGCCTCCGCTCGAAGTGGCGTTCTCGCTGGCAATGAACATTGAGAATTCCAATCTGGTCAGAAGGGTCTTCGATCATTTCCACAGTTCGGACCATGAGGCTGCTACATTGCTTCAAACCCTGAGGATCAAGATGCGCGACCATAGAAAAAACTTTGAAGACATGTCTGCCAAGATCAGTGCCGCACAGAAAAGCAGTGAAAAGCTGTTGATGTAAACAATCGGGACTGATCGCTCCGTTTTCTTTCCCGCCCAAGGTGAATTTTCCCCCTCTTATCTTCGTAATACATTGATTTATCGCAGGTTGTACACAATATTGCCGCGGGGTATTTTTCGGGTATTTTCAACTATAAGGGTTGACAATTTAAGGCGTTCTTTGATATAGTTTGAAACCGACATACTCTCTTCACCGCCAATTCTGAAAAATATCTCAAACGTCAAGGCCATAATGCTTTCGTTCATCATGCCTGATTATTGTTTCATCTAAATACAGAAAGGAGGCGATACATCCCACAGGTTTTGTCTTGTCACAAGTTGTCAGCAACGGCTTCCTGTTCCGCAGGAAAGCGACATATCCAGAAGGAGGTTACAATGAAGAAAGCAGGTTTTCTTTTCCTCGCAGTAGTGTTGTTGTTCAGCTTCGTCGCCGTCGGCTGCAAAGGCAGCAGCTCGAATGATGTCTCCGGCCCCTCGGCGCCGATCCTGAATCCCACCGGCACGATCCAGGGCAGACTGATTGATGCGGTCACGCAGCAGCCCGTCGCCGGCGCGGTGATCGACATCGGCGTGAGCCAGGGCACCACGAACGCCGATGGCCAGTTCGTCATCTACAATGTACCGGCAACCACCGATGCCTTGAACGGCACGGTCGGCGGTTCGTACCAGGTGACGATCAACATGAAGAACGTGACCAGCCCGGTGCTCCAGACCAGCACCACGGCAACCTACAAGTATTCTGACTACTATTTCAAGACCGTTGCCGTGAACTACACCTCGTTGAATGACACGAGCGCTGATGGCAATATGGGTGGCAACGGCACGAACCATGACACCCCGGTCACCGGCCTGGTCGCTACGGCGAATTTCACGGTCGGCAAGATGGCCGCCACGGTCACCGGCGTTGTCGCCGGCTGCCAGGGTGCTGATTTCTTCGCTGCCAAGGGCACCGGCTACACGGTACGGCTCATTTCGACGGGCAGCGACAACGCAGCCAGCGGCGAAGCCGGCAACGTGATCGCGACCGCATCGACCGATGCGAACGGCGTCTT
The DNA here is from genome assembly GCA_021814615.1 of Nitrospirota bacterium. GTDB lineage: Bacteria > Nitrospirota > UBA9217 > UBA9217 > UBA9217 > JAKAHZ01. Next base: position 17,135 of record JAKAHZ010000058.1, read on the forward strand.
CACCTTCGCCAAGATCGAGTCGCTCCAGAGCTTCTGGATCTGCGCTGTTGATGCGAACAACACGGTCTTCGGCTGCGCAGACGGCGATCCGAGCTCGGCTCCCACGGCCCCGAACTTCAAACCTGGCGACACGAACATGAATGCCGTCGTTGCTCCTGCTGACGGCGTGACCACGCAGCTTGCCATCCAGAACAGCAATGCTGTCCATGTCTGCTCCACCGACATCCATGGCCCCGCAGTCACGCTGGTTTCGCCCGAGCCGGGCAGCGACATCGCCCCCTCGGCAACCCAGACCGTGAAGTTCAAGTTCAGCGAGGCCGTATTGATGACCGCTCTTACCTCCACCTCGGCCAGCGCAGTCGGCAACCTCTATGACAAGATCGAAGTCGGTTACGCAGGCGCAAAGGCAGGCAACCTGGCCTACACGCTCGACTGGAACGCCACCTTCGATGAGCTGACGGTCACCTTTGCAACGGCCCCGTCCGGCAAGTACTATGTCCGTATCGCGGGCATGGAAGCTGCTGGTTACATCACCGACGCAGCAGGCAACCATGCCGTCATGGGCGCCTGCCCGGATGACACAGTTGCCAATGCAGCCATTGCCATCCCCGGCGGCGCTATCGCCGGTACTACGGATTGCACGGCTTTCTTCACCACGAACGGCGGCCCGACCGCTGCTAAGCCGGTTATTGCACTGACCAACGCTGCAAGCCTCGATAACGTCGGTGGTGGCGCGGCTTCGCCGAGCCTCGACTGGTTGCCCGTTTCCGGCGCAAACGGCGGATACAATGTCTATCGCCGCATGAATCAGGATTTCGGCACCTCGGTGCAGAGCGGTCCCTATGAGAGGGTTGCCGGACCGATCACCGCGACTGCCTGGGCCGACGGCGCTCTCGGCTTTGATTTGAACGGTTCCATCAAGGTCACCTATGACTATATCGTCACCGGCCTGAACTCCGACATGGTCGAAGGACCTGCGAGCGACGCGGTGAACGCTGCGGACAAGATGGGCCCGACCTTCGCTGGCTGCACCTGCACCGCTGGGGCTGCCGGCGTTGGAACGCTCACGGTCGACGGCTGGGACGAGGCGCTGGACAAGGCAAGCGCGAATACTGCGCTTAACTATGCCCAGACCGCGCCCCTCCCGGTGGTCGACGCGGTTGCCAAGGCTGTCTACGATCCGCTGACGAACTCGACGACACTGACCTTCAGCGGTGCTCTGGCCTGCGGCGGCAAGACGCTTACCGTTACGAGCGTCAAGGACGTTTCCGGCAACAACAACCGGACCACGCCCGCCAACATCAACACCTGCGCATACTAAGCTGATTTTTCCATTCCGGCGGGGGGACCTCCCCCCGCCGGGTTTTTGCCTGATGATTTCAGCGCTTTCTGAGGAAAGCATTGAAGTGTTCCTGCAAAAACCGATTCGATAAATTTCATAATATTTGTTCCAAGGAGGAAGTATGAGCATGAAACGGCTTGCTTTGGCGTTGTTCCTGATTCTGCTTACCGTCACAACGTCGTCGGCAGCGACCATCTTCCAGGACAACATGGAAAGCGGACCGGGATCCTGGACTGCGACCGGGCTCTGGCATCTGGCAACGGGCGCGGATCCCTGCCCCAACGCGAAGAGTGGAACAGCGAGCTGGTACTACGGAAATGCCTCTTGCACCTATGACACCGGGGCTACGAATTCGGGAACGCTGACAAGCCAAACCATCGCGATCCCGACCCTCCTGGTCGGAGAAAAAGCCGAACTCACCTTCCAGTATTGGTACCAGACAGAAGGTGACCCATATTACGATGCCGCAACGGTTGAAATCTCCAACGATAACGGCGCTACGTTTGCTCCCCAATTTAATGTCTTCGGCACCACCATGAGCACCTGGCTCGGTGGCACCGTTGATCTGAGCAGTTATGCAGGCCAGAACATCCTCATCAGATTCCACTTTGATACTCACGACAATTTATACAATAACTATCGTGGCTGGTATATCGACGATGTGAAAGTGGCTACCGTTGCCCTTCCTCCGTTCGCTGCTTATATCCGCGGAGCGAGCAAACCCTGGGGCCAGTCGACTAATGAAACAGCCATGACCACGGTCTTCGGACCGGTGGGCGGCAACTGGAACAGCCTCTTGATGTCCGGCGGCAATGCGCCCTTCCTTCCCGGATCGCCGTACACCTTCATCTTCCTGGAAGGATCGGACTCTACCGCCAACGAACTGAACAATTACCTCATAGCCAATCGCACCGTAATCGAGGATTTTGTGAACCGTGGCGGCACCCTTCTTCTGAACAGCGCGCCCAACCAGGGCGGCAACATCAATTTTGGTTTCGGCGGCGTAACACTGATTTATCCTGATTATGCTAATATCGTTGTTGCTGCTGACGCGAATCATCCGGTTTTTCTCGGACCTTACGGAGCGACAGGAACCACGTTTACTGGAAACTCTTTCGCCCACGCATACGTAACCGGAACAGGTATCACTGAATCGTTCTGCACTTTCCATACAACACTCTTCCCGCCTTCATACAACATGTGGCTGCTCCCTGTCTGAGATTCTTCTTTCATTGCAAAGCGCCGGAATGCCGGAGATTTTATTTTCATTGCTAACACATCCGGACTGAAACGCAATGCCGACT
>JAKAHZ010000059.1 GCA_021814615.1 Nitrospirota bacterium
TCTCGTACGGATACCTTCATGCCCTCGAAGCTCCTGAGCGTTCTTCTCGCGCTGTCGGTCGTGGTGATCGGCCTGTTCCTGGTCCTCTATCTGATCCACACGCTCTAGCGCATCCGTGCCATGGACATCCTCGCTTCGCTCTTCGAACATTCGCCGCTTGCCGCGCTCTTCCTGCTCCTCATCCTGGGCGGCATCGGCCTTCCTTTCCCCGAGGACCTGACGCTCATCGCCACGGGATTCCTCATGGCCAACGACATTGTCCGCCCCTTTCCCGCGCTCCCGGTCGTCTACCTGGGCGTGCTGACCGCTGATCTCCTCCTCTACCATATCGGGAAGAGGTTCGGCAGGGCGGTGATCACGCACAAACGCTTTCAACGGATCCTTACCCCTGCCCGGCTTGCGGACCTGGAATCGCGCTTTCGGAAAAACGGCTTCCTCTTTGTTTTGGCCGGCAGGCATCTCATCGGCCTCCGACCGCAGGTCTTTCTTGTCGCAGGCATCATGCGCATGCGGCTGCGGACTTTCATCGCAGCGGATGCCTTGTCCGCGATCGGGACGCTTGCGGTCATGATAGGGATCGGTTATACGGGGGGAAACAGCTTCGACGTGATCAGAAAGGATATTTCCCGGTTCGAGCATGCCGGGATCGTAATTCTCGCGGTCGCTGTCGCGGTCTTTCTGGGAATAAGGTACTTCCGGGGGAGAGAGAAGAAGAGTTCGTAATTCGGAGTTCGTAGCGGTGGATGAAGTCTGGCGTTTATAGGGGAAAATGGCACGCAACCCGGTGGCCGCCGTCCAGTTCGACGAGCTGCGGCTCGGTCGCCGGTTCGGTGCAGACCGCCGGCCTTCCCTTGGACTCGTACACCGGGCAGCGCGGCGCGAACCGGCAACCCGCTGCAGGACGCTCGAAATCGAAGACCCCCCACCTCCCTGCCTGGACGCTGACCGCCCGCTTCGCCACCTCCCTGCTCTGCTTCTCGGTCAGGGAGGACCAGAGAATGTGCGTATAGGGATGGTGCGGCGCCCGCGCGATCTTGTCGGACATCCCCATTTCCACGATCTTCCCCAGGTACATGACTGCAACCTTGTGGCTCATGAGCTCCACCACGCGCAGATCGTGGGAAATGAACAGGAACGTGAGCCCAAGCCGCTTCTGAAGGTCCCGCAGAAGGTTCACCACCTGCGCCTGGATCGAGACATCGAGGGCGCTCGTCGGTTCGTCGGCAACGATGAACTGCGCGCCCACGGACAACACCCGCGCCACGCCGACGCGCCGCTTCTCGCCGCCCGAGAGCTCGTGCGGAAAGTTCGTCAGCTTGCTCTTCTTCAGGTTCACCTGGTCCAGAAGCTCGGCGATCCGCTTCTCCGTCTCCGCGTCGGTCAGCCGGTGATGCACGCCGATCGCCTCGGTCAGGATGTCCCTGATGCGCATTTTCGGATTGAGCGCAGCGTCAAGGTCCTGGAAGATCATCTGCATCCTGCCGCGCAGGCCGCGCAGCTCGTCGGTGGAGAGCAAGGTGATGTCCCTGCCATCGAAGATGACCTTGCCTGAAGTGGGCCGTTCGAGCCTGAGGATCGTCCTGCCAATGGTCGTCTTGCCGCAGCCCGACTCACCCACGAGGCCCACGGTCTCGTTTTCCTTGAGGTAAAAGCTCACGCCGTCGACCGCGGGGATGGAACGCATCTTCTCCTGGAGCGCGGAGAATATGCCCCGTTGGTGCGTGAAGTGCTTCTTCAGATCGACGACTTCGAGAATGGTCTTTGACATGATAAATTCGTTTGCTTGCCAGCTTGTCAGCCGAATACTCGCTTATTCGAAATACAACCAGCACCGCACTCTTCGGCCGGAAGCGATCTCCCGCAGGTCCGGCTCCTGTTTGTCGCATTTCTCCCGGATTTTATCCGTCACGCGACTGCACCTGCCGTAGAACCGGCAGCCCGCCGGGATGTTGATCGTGTCGAGCACATCGCCTTCAATGGCCTGCAGATGCCCTTTTTCGCGAACAGCGTCGCTGCTCGGAATCGAGGCGAGCAGGGCCGCTGTGTAGGGATGCTTGCCCTCGGGTGAGCAGGAGAGCACATCCTTTGCGGGACCTGACTCCACCACCGTGCCGCCGTACATGACCGCCACGGTGTCGGAAAGCCTGCCGATGATGCCGATGTCATGGCTGATAAGCATGGTCGTGATGCCCAGTTCAGATTTGAGCTCGGCAAGGAGGTCGACGATCTTGGACTGGATCGTGGCATCGAGGCCCGTGGTGGGTTCGTCGGCGATCAGCAGGTGCGGCTCGCAGGAGAGCGCCATGGCGATCATGGCGCGCTGGCACATGCCTCCCGACAGGCCGAAGGGGTGATTGTCGAAACGGAGCCGGGGCGAATCGATCTTCACCCGGTCAAGCCATTCGATGGCCTTCTCCTTCGCCTCCTGTTCGATCTTGTGGCTCGTGTGCAGCATGATCGCTTCGGTGATCTGCCTGCCCACGGTCTCGAAGGGATTCAGGGACTGCTTCGGATTCTGGAAGATCATCGAGATCTCCCTGCCCCGGATCCCTGTCATGTTCTTCTCGACCTGGCCGGCCCACCGGTCATCGTCCTTCTCGACGGCCATGACCCTGCCGCCCTCCCGTCGAAGCGCGACGCACGTGTCCAGCCCTTCGAGCAGCTGGCGCTCCACGCGGTCGGAGCGGAATCCGATCCTGCCGCTGATCACGCCTGGCCCGGCGGAGACAAGGCCCATGACCGACATGGCCGTGATGCTCTTGCCGCTTCCGCTCTCGCCCACGATGCCCAGCGTCTCGCCCTTGGCGACCGCGAGGCTCACGCCGTCCACGGAGCGGATGAAGGCCCGCTTGCTGCGCGAATAGAAATAGGTGCGCAGGTCCTCGATTGCAAGAAGGGGCTCGGCCATCATTTGTCCCTCTTTCCTTCGAGGATGTTGTTCAGCCCGTCGCCCAGGAGATGGAACCCAAGGATCGTGAACAGGATCGCGAGCGCCGGCGCGGTGGACGGCCAGAACTGGCCCTTCATGAAGTAGTTCGATCCTGCAAGGACCATGTTGCCCCACGACGGCGTGGGCTCCTGCACGCCGAAACCGAGATAGGAGAGGGACGTCTCCATCAGGATCGCCTCGGCCATGCCCAGGGTCGCCTGAATGATCAGGATCGAGCGGCAGTTGTGCCAGAGAATGTGTTTCAGGATGATCGTGCCAGTGGGCAGGCCCAGGGCGATGTCCGCCTCGATGAAGTTCTTCTGTTTGAGGAAGAGGATTTTCCCCTTGACCAGCGAAGCGACCGCGGGAACGTTCGTGATCCCCACGACAAGCATGATGACATAGATGTCCGGCTTGAAGGCCGCGATCACGAGCAGGATCAGAACGAGCCGGGGAAAAGAATCGATGAGGTTGGTCAGATAGGTGATGACCGTATCGAACTTCCCGCCGCGATAGCCCGCCAGAACGCCCAGGATCGTACCGAGGAAGAGCGCGATGAAAATGGCCAGTAGCCCCGGCAGGAAGTAGGCCTGGATGCCGACCACGAGGCGCGAGAGCATGTCGCGGCCCATGAAGTCGGTGCCGAGCACGTGTTTCGGCGTGAGCGGCGGCGCCATCATGAGCTCGAGGTCGATGTCCTGCGGATCATGCGGCAGAAGCTTAAATGCGCCCAGAAGATAGGAAGCGATCACGAGCGTCACGACCAGGAGGCCGTAGGTCACGTACGCCAGATCGACGCTGTTCGCCTTCTTCCAGAACGGCAGGTCCGAGAACTCGCCGATCTCACCGGATTGTTGGGAGTAAGATTTCATATGGCTTCAGTCACCACGGATGAAAACCGATGAGGATTAAATGGCCTCACCGCGAAGACGCAAAGGTCGCGAAGAACCCTTACTAACTTCTACCTTTATATTTTTACTGCCATCCTTCCTCGCCGGGGATCGCGAAGAACATCTAGACCGCCGACCTCAGGAGCCTGGCAAGCTTCGCAGGTTTTGATGTCCTTCGCGCCCTTCGCGCCTTCGCGGCTGCATCCTTTTTCTCGGGAATAACGACTTTGCCTTTCGCCCTGATGCCTTACGGTTTCTACGCTTTCAAACAAATAATCTCGTACTGCTCCCCGGTCAGCGATTTTCCGCCTTTGGCCGTCACCTCGAAGGTGTTCTCCACGCCGACCATGCCCACGCCGGAGATGCCCATCTTGGGCTCGACCGCAATGACCATGCCTTCTTCCAGCGGACGGTCGAAACCCTTCGCAAGCGCGGGGTATTCATCGACTGCGAGACCGATACCGTGTCCGACGAAGCCGACTTTGTTCTTGCCGAGGCCCATGAAGCCTTCGTTCCATCCCTGCTTCTCGGCCGCAGCCGAACAATGAGCCCAGATATCGCTCGGCAATGCGCCGGGTTTCAGATGCTGCGCAACCCATGCCTGGATGTCGATGCAGAAATCATGCGCACGCCGCACTCCCTCGGGTATCGACTTCCGTTCGCCCAGCCAGTAGATCTGCGTCTTGTCCGTCTGGTAGCCTTCGAGCGTATAGCCATTGTCGATGGACAATGGCGTGCCGGGCTGCCAGCTGACCTCGTGCGATCCCATGTGCGGCACCGCCGGATGGATGCCGCGAAGCCCGAGCGGCCCGTTGAATACACTCGGATAGTTTCCGCTCTCGCCGACGGCGATATGGCCCTGGTACACTTCCTCGCCGTAGTTCTCCATGCGAAGGATCCCGTGATGGCCCTCGCGGAAGAAGAGGTCCGAGATGACATGGCCGATTTCGAGCTCTGTCATGCCGGGTTTCAGCAGGCCGGGAAGCTTCTCGACAAGGCATACTTCGTGCCGTTTGCCGGCGGTTCTCAGGCGTTCGAGCTCCCAGGCAGTCTTCTTGCTCCTGCAGATGCTCAAGACCCTGTCGCCGGAGACGAACTCCCGGCCGGGAAGATACTTCGAGAAACTGTTCCCGAGCATCCACGAAAGGCCGCCCATCTCGACAGCGATGGTCTTCGATAGCGCGACTCCCGCATCCTGGAGTGTCGGCTCCACATCCTTGTAAGAGTAGAACGTGAACACCTTCTTGAGCGGCGACTCGATCTTCGCCCGCTCGAACCCGCGCCTGCAAAGGAACACCGGCTCGCCGTCCAGGGGCAGCCAGAGCAATCCGTTCCCGAAGGTGCCGGTGAGATAATAGATGTTCAGGCGCGAGAAGACGAACAAGCCGCCTGCCTGCGGCGCCAGCTCGCGCAGAAGATTCCTGCACCGATCCCAGCGGATATTCAGTTCCTGATGCGGCATCATCGTCGTCATTTTATTCTTTATCTTTTTCTCCGTGTCGACCTGTCCCCGTGTCGCCGTGTCTGTCTATTCCTTCGACGCTCTCGGGTTCACCATCACATACACAACGCTCTGGAACAGGCTGCCGAGCCTGACGAGCACTGCCGCGACGATCGCAATCCCCATGATCACGGGATAATCCCGGTCCTGCGCAGCCTGCCACGCCATGCGCCCCATGCCCGGCCAGTTGAACACCTGCTCCACGATCACCGCGCCGCCCAGGATGAAGGGAATCTTAGCGGCGATGATCTCGGTCACGGGGATCAGGAAGCCTTCCTTGAAAGCATGCTTCCAGACCGACGCGCCCTTGGCGCGGGCAGTACGGATATAATCCTCTTCCATCACGCGGCCCATTTCCTCGCGCAGCGTGCGGATCACCTCGCTGATCGTGCCGTTTCCGATGCCCAGGACGAAAATGGGCAGGAGCAGGTACAGCCATTTCTTCGCGCCCGTGGCGAATCCGAAGGCAAGCGGGAAGAGGCCCAGCTTGTGGGTGAAGAAATAGATGACGATGTATCCCAGCCAGAAGACGGGAAGCGCGGAGATCACGTAGGAAAGAATGGTGAAGGACCAGGTTGCCTTGGACATGCCGCGCATGGCCGAGCGGATCGCGATGGGAGCGGCGATCAGCAGCGTGACCAAAAGCGAGCCCAGGGTCAGGATGAGCGTGTTGATTCCCGTGCGAAGCACTTCCGAAAGCACGGGAAGTCCGGTCCGGACGGAGGCGCCGAAATCGCCGCGCACCATGCCGGAAACCCAGTGAAAGTACTGGCCGTACCAGGACCGCTCGATGCCCATGGCCTGCCGGATGCCCGAACGGGCCTCTTCAGACAAAGACTGGCCTTCAAGCAGCACGCTGAACGGGTCTCCCGGCGAGAGATAGAGGATGAGGAACACCAGCGCGCTTACGCCCAGAAGCAGGAGCATGGTAAGGGAAAGCTCCCGGACGAGAACGATGCCGACCGGTCTGATGGCGGTTAGTTTCATGTGGTCACTTCACACGCGGGACCGACTGATCAACAGCAAGACCTGAAGAGGACGCGGATGAACGCGGATTTGCGCGGATAGAATCCAGGAGTCTTTGAGCCTATCTGTTCTTCATCCGATCCTTCCTGTCCATGGGCCCGGCTTAACTTCCTCAGGCGAATCAGCCACGGTATGAACACGGATCCTCACGGATCGATTGCCGGACACAGGAGTATTTTGTTCAGGTATTCATCCGCGTTGATCGGATTTTATCCGCGTCCAAATCGCCTTATCTTGATTAGGAAGAAATCACCCTCTCCCAAGCGGGAGAGGGTGAGCAGGTACCGATTGATTATGCGCCGCGAGGACTACTTCCCGTCTTCCATGAACCACTCGTCGGCGAAGGTGAAGAACTTGTACGGGTGGATCGCCACACGCCGGATCTTCTTGTGGTAGGCAGTGTAGTTGGTCAGCGTCCAGAGGAAGGTATAGGGATTCTCCTCCGCCAGGATGGCATGCAGCTTCCGGTTGATCGTCCGCTTCTTCTCATGGTCCAGCGTGAGTTTGCTCTCGTTGATCAGGCCGTCCACTTCGGCGTTCGCATAGCTGCCGAAGTTGTTCTTCCACGGTCCGATCTCGCCGGAGTGGAAGAGCGAGGAGATGTCCGCAGAATCGTCGAAAACCCAGGAGGCGAAAACGATGTCGAAATCATGCTCCAGGAACACGTCCTCTTTCCAGGCCTGCCATTCCTTGAACTCCACCTTCACGTCGACACCGACATTCTTGAGGTAATTCTTGAACGCCAGCACCACGCGCTTGATCGCCTCGCTCTCCTTCTCGATCGGAACCTTGAGCGTCAGTTCGAGCTTGTTCCCGTCCTTCTGCAGGAAGCCGTCGGCCCCCTTGGTGAATCCCGCCTCGGCCAGGAGCGACGACGCCTTCTGGGGATCGAAGGCCAGCGGCTGCACATCGAGGTTGTACGCCCAGGAACCCGGGGCAAAGGGACCGGAGATGATCGTGCCCTGGCCGTTGAAGAACGAGTCGAGCATCTCCTGGCGGTTCACGGCGTGGGTGAAGGCTTTGCGCACGCGCTTGTCCGCGAGGAAGGGGTTCTTCATGTTGTACCCGAAGAAGGAATAGGACAGCGCGTTGTAGGGCTGCAGAATAAAGCGCTTGTCCCCCTGGATCTCGGGGATGTCGCGGGGATTCACCAGAACGATCATGTCGATGGCGTTGAACATGAGCGCCTGGGTCATGATGTTCTGATCCGCAAAGGGCTTGGCCGAGAACTGATTGATGTGCGGCCTGCCCTTGAAGTAGTTGTCGTTGGCAACCAGGATGATCTCGCGCTCCGGCGTCACGTTCTTGAGCATGAACGGTCCGGTGCCGACGGGATGCTGCACGAAGGGATCGTCGCGCGTCAGGTAGTCGGAATTCGCCGGCCCGTGCTTCGGAATGATCTTGAAGCTGAACTTGGCAAGGGCGTTCAGGATGGGCCGCTTGAGCGTGAACCGCACGGTGCTGTCGTCGATCTTCTCGACCGACGAGATGAATTCGTAGCGCACCTTGAGGGGCGTGATCGTCTTGGGATGCATCATGATATGGTAGGTGAAGACCACATCGTCGGCGGTGAAGGGCTTGGGCTGCTCGCCCTCCCTGGCGTGCCACGTCACGTCCTTCCGGAGGAAGAAGGTGTAGACGCGGTTGTCCTTGGACACCTCCCATTTCTCGGCCAGTTCGGGCACGATCTCCTGCTTCTCGTTGATTCCCACGAGACCGTTGAAAATGAGCTCGGTGATGCGCAGGGAGATCATCTCGTTGCTCGTCACGGGGTCGAGCGTGGCCGGCCTGCCGTATTCGCCGTAGTTCAGCGTCCCGCCGTCCGGCTTCCCGTCCTTCTTCTTCGCCGCTTCCGCGGCGGTGAACGATGCCGCCAGGGCAGCGATCACCGACAGCACTACGAGTATCCGTTTCATGGCATCCTCCTGAACGAAATACGGGCGGGGGAAGCGGTGCAACCTCTCCGCCCTCCCGCATCTCCCGCGTTTCAGCTAGTTGATCTTCACGTCGCCCGCGCTCTTGTGCTCCACCGAATAGATCCCCTGGAGCGCCTCCTGGATCTGGCGCACCTGGGGAAACTGCTTGCTCATCTCGAAATAGATCTCCAGCGCTTCGGAGAATTTCTTGGTGCGGTAGTAGGCCTCGGCGAGCTGCACCAGGAGCAGGGGGTCATTCGCCTCGATCTTGTTCTTGTTCCCCTTGTCCCTGCCGGCCTCGAGATAGGCCAAGGCCTTGGCGTTGTCCTTCTTCCCGGCGTAGTAGCGGCCCAGCCCCGCGTTCAGGACCATGAAACGCTTGCCGTCGCCGCTCTCCGCCGACGTAGCGCCGGTCTGGGCCAGCCGGGGGCAGTCGATGCGCAGCCTGCCGCAGGTGTCGAGGATGTCGGCAAGCAGCTCGGGATTCCCTTGCTGGCCGCGGGAAAGCTCATCCCACACGCCGATGGCCTCGGTCTGTTTCCCTTTCTGGTACTGGATCGCGCCCTGGCGCACGAGCGCCCGGTTCTTGTACTGCGGCGGCATCTGGGCGGACGACAGGAACTGGGCCGTGGCCCCTGCGGCCTTGTCCAGGCTGCCCGACAAGGCATAGGCCTCGCCGAGGTAGTAGTTTGCAATGCCCCTGAGCGACGCATCGCCTGCCGCTTTTTCGAGCGACGAGACCGCGGCGCGGAGGTAAAAGTCCGCCAGCGCAGGCAGCAGCTGCGGATCATAGAACGATAGCACCTTGCTCTTGCCGATTGATTCGCGGTACGCAGGCATCCGCAAGTCGGTTCGCGCCAGGAGGTCGGCTCCCTTGTCGACGGCGCCTGTAGAAGCGTAGACCTCCAGGCAGCCCGCCGCAAGCGTCGTAGTCAGGGGCTTGCCGGAGCGCTTGGCGGCCATGACCGCCTCATCGCACAGCGCCGCTGGGTTCCGGTCTGTCATCCCCCCCCGGCTGAATGCGGCGGCAAGGAGGGCCTTGGCATCGGGTTCGGCGGTGTCTGCATCCGCCCAGGCCGCCTTCGCCTGTTCCTGCTTCCCCGCGCGGGCTGCTGCGGCGCCGGAGGCGATCTTTGCCCGGGCTTTCAGGCGCGCGTCCCCGCCGCCATCGGCAAGAAACTTCTCCAACTGGGCCGAGGCCACATCGCCTTTTCCGGACTCGAGGTTCACGAGAGCAAGATAGAAGCCGGCTATACGGCTCCTGCTCCCTCCGCGCTCCGCAGAGAGCCGCTTCAGATGATCGGCGCTCACGGCAAGGGAAGCCTGCGCCAGTTCCCGGTGCAGCTCGGCGTTCCGCAGATAGAGCATGCCCAGGGCAAGCTGCGCCTGGGACTGTTTGGACTGCTCCAGGGCCTGCATGGCCTGGCGAAGGTCTCGCGCGCCTTCCTCGTACCGGTGCTTTTCCACGGCCTTGATCGCCTTCTGCACGGCGTCGTCGGCAGCATGGAGCGGACCGGCGAACAGGATCAGGGACAGAAGCACTGCCCCGGCTCCAATCCTGGTGAACAGTTTTTCGACCTGCGCATTCCGCATTCCGATCACTCCTTCATCTTCGCCACGAACACCTGGTCCCACTGGTCCACCTGCGCCCGGAACGCTATCGTGCCGTCGGGTCCGCAGGACACGTCATGGTTCATCTTGGTTTCGGTCCGGAGCGGCCGGCTCTCCCGCGTCACGCTGTCCACCATATATATCGGATGGTATTCCTTCCGGTCGTTCCGCACATACACGATCCGGCTGCTGTCGGGCATCCACGCAGGCCCCCGCTCCACATCGGGCACCACATCCGCTGCCACGACCTTTGCCGCGAGACCGTCGCCCTCCGTGGCGTCGCTCCCGTCGGCAGCCACGACAAAGATGGACCAGATCCTGGGATCGCCCGTGGAATTGTAATTCGAGTAAAAAGCTAGCTTGGTCCCGTCGGGAGACCAGACCGGACGAAGATCGTCAGCAGACCAGGCCGTCACCGCTTTCGGCGCGGCCACGGTGACCTGCGGCGCTGGCGCGGGTGCGGCGGCCTTGCCCTTCGGCGCGCCTTTTCCTGCCGGCTGCGGCGGCGCCGGCGGGGGCAGGGCCGGGGCGTCCATGACGAAGATGTCGTGGTTCTCGTTGCTGCCCGCCATGAACGCGATCCGCTTGCCGTCAGGAGACCACTGGGGATAAAGGTATTCCCTGCCCCCCCTGGTCAACCGCACGAGCGTTTTCGTCTCCAGATCCAGGAGGTAAAGATCGCCCTTGCCCGTCCTGCCCGAGACAAATACGACGGCATTCGCTCGAGGCGACCAGTCAGGCTGGCCGTCCTTCTCTTTGTGGTCCGTGAGCCGGAGCGCGCTACCGGCCCCCAGTTCGCCTTCATAGAGGTCGTAGTTGCCCGCGCCGCCGTTGCTCATGAACACGAAATGGTTCTCGTCAGGCGACCAGCTGAGCCCCGCGTTGTAGCTGATGTCCTCCACCACGCCGGGGAAATAGAACGACACGCCCCCGGCTCCCGATGCGATCTGATGGTAGACGGTCTGGACCTCGGTCAGGTCCGCCAGGAACACGCGCACGTCCTTCTTCTCGCCCACGCTCCGTTCGAAGGTCAGGAACATCCCCGACCGCGACCACGACGGGTTTCCGTCGTTCCTTCCCGGATCGCTCGTCGTGACGGGCCGTACATAACTCATCTCGATCGGCTCGGGCGGTTTGGGCGCAGGCGCTTCGACAACCGGCGGTGCGGTTTCTGTGGGAAGAGACAGGGGCTGCGCCTCCTGTGCCGGAACCTGCTGCGCGGCAAGGAGCATCCCCAGGAATGCCGCCCCCATGCCCATCCTTCCGATGAACGCAATCGCTTTCGTCATCGTGCCTGCCCTGTTTGGTGCCGGCGCTTACTGCTGGTGCCGAATCTGGTCCCAGTACTTCTGCGCCGCGTCGCGGCTCTGATCAAACGCCTTGTTGCCTTCGAGGCTCTTCGGGAAGAAATCGAAATACTCCCGCCAGGCGAGATTCGCGTTGTTCAGCACCGCGGGCTTCTTCGTCAGAAGGTAGAGTTTGTGATAGGACAGCGCCGTGTAATAGTAGGTGTCGTGAACCGCTTCATCGTAGTGGTCCGTGGGGAAGAAGCGCGTGTTCTGCCGCGCGACCTGCAGGTTCTGGATCGCCTTGGCGAAGTTCTGCGCCGCGGCATCGCGGTTCGTCTGTACCAGGGCGTTGCCCTTCTCGTAGTAGGCGTGGCCCAGGTTGGTGAAGGCCACGGCATACTGCTTGTACACGAGCTGCTGGTTCTCGGGCAGCGTCAGCACGTTCTCGAACTCGCGGATCGCGGCGTCGTAATCGCTCTTTTCATCGAGATAGATCTGCGCCAGCCGGTGGTGTGCCACGGAATAATCGGGATGCCCCTTGCCCGCGCTGCTGTATGCCGCGATGGCGCCGTCCATATCGCCGCGCTGCTCGGACCGTTCGCCGATTTTGAGATAGTCCTTATGGAGCACCGCCGCCTTGCTGCCCGTGCGCTCCTCGGTCTTGGAGGCGAACTCGACCACCTCTTCCCAGTCGCGGTAATCGCCGCCCAGGGCGACGCGAACGGTGTGGAAGCCGAGCGTGACCGGCCGGCCGTCGAGGATCGGCGTCTTGCCGATCTTCTCGCCGTCCACGAAGACCTCGGCGCCCGACGGCTGGGACTCGATCTTGAAAACGGCGTTGTTCACCGTGAGCGTGAACTCCTTCACCTCGCCGCTTTTCTCGATCTTGATCCGGTCGGAAGCCTGCTGGTATCCGTGCCGGTAGAGCACGATATCGTATTTCTTGCCGGGAGCGGCCGGCACCTCGGCCTTTCCGTCGTTGCCGGTTGTCCCGACCCACTCGTCGTTCATATAGATGTTCACTCCGCCCAACGGCGACACGTCGGGAGGCAGTCCGCCCTTCACCGAAACAACGGCGACATTTTTCTCTTCATCCTCCTCGCGCACGACGACACGGACTACGCGATCGCCAATGGCAACCTTCTCCTTCTGCTTTACTTCGTCTACTTCGGCGAGCGACGAGGCATCCTCGGCCTTCTTCACCCGGAGTCTGCCGGTTTCGCGGTACCCGGAGATCTTGCCGGTCTCGTCGCTCCTTGGCGCCATGACCAGGAATTCGTCATGCTTGGCGATCTTGTAGGCGGCCTTGCCCAGGTTGATGCGGTAGCGGTCGTCGTCCTTCCCGATCACCATTCCCTCGAAGGGGAATCGGGCAACAACGGCCGCGGCAATGTCCTTGGCGGCGCCGGGCATGTTGCTCTCGCTCCTGGCGCGCGCGATCTGGCTGTGAATGACTTTGCCCGTGGCGGCGAGGAACTTGGTTTCGATGAGCAATCCCTTCTCATCCTTGGCAACGCTTCCCATCACGATCACATCCACGCTCTTGCGGAGCGACGACTCGCGCCAGCCCTTGGCTGCGGCCTTCTCGATCGTCACCCGCGCGGCCTTCATGTCGGCGAGGAGGGACTGTGTGGGGACTTCCTTGAAGCACGAGTGCTTGAAGAGCTGGCCGCGCACCGCCTCTTCGGCCTGCGCCGCGACGGCCTTCAAATCCACGTTCGGCGTGTTCCCCGTGAAGTGGTAGATGCCGACGCGGACCGCTTTGGGCGCCGTGGAGATAAAGTGGCGCTGCAGGGAGATATCGCCTTCAAGGACGATCGTCGCCTTGCGCTGCACGGGCAGGTACATTCCCGGCACGGTGATCACCACCGGTACCTTCCTGCCCGGCTCGCCTTCATAGGTCCAGACAATGGAACCGCGGGCGTTGGTCTTGCCGACACCCTTCTTGTCGATGGAAACGGTGGCGCCGGCGATTCCGATTTGCTGGCCGTACTCTTCCGTGAGGGCCGTTATCGTGACCCGCACCCGCTTGCCGAGAACGGCTTCGATTCGCTGGCCCGGCTCGGCGGACACCGCCTTCTTCCACGGCGCATAGCCGGTCTTGGTCACGGAAAGATCGAGCATGCCGCCCGGCAAATCGGTGTACTCATAGACGAATTCGCCGTTCGCGCCGGTTCTGCCGACTTCCGCTCCGCCCACGAGGACCGAGGCGTCGGCCACCGGCGCGCCCTTGTCCAAGGCAACGATCGTCGATATCCGGGAGAACTCGAAGTTCGCCGCAATGGGATACTTCTCCGGCGTTCCGGCCTGCGGCAGTTTCATGAGCAGCGTGGACTTGAAGGGCTTGATCCGGTAACCCGGCATGTCCTTCGTCACCACCACGGCAATCTCGGCTCCGGGCTTCTTCTCCAGGGTCTTGACCAGCATGCCGTCGGCGCCGGTCGTCCCGGCATCGATGCCGTCAACCGTCACCTTGGCTCCCGGCGCGGGCTTCCCGTCCAGGACCGCCTTGACCTCCAGGTCCATCTTTTCCAGGCCTGAGCAGGAGATCAGCAGCACTGTCAGGGCAGTCAGGTACAGGATCACGAGAATACGCTTGCTCATGCGATGCCTCCTTGATACGTCCATGGCGACGAACGGCCGGAACCTGCGCGGCTGGTCCGGCCGGAGTGTGCAACGAAGCGCCCGCTACATCGTGGGCGGCTGGATGTTCACTTCCCCGGGATTGACGATCTTGTCCTCGTCGGTGCGGGAGCCCTCGATGGAGCGGCGCTTGCCCTCGGGGATCTTCTTGAGCTTCAGGTCCACCTTCGTGCTGCTGAACCGGCCGACCTCGACGGTTTGGGTCTCGGTGAGGTACCCGATCCGGCTCGCCTCCACTTTATAGACGCCCTTGGAAATTTTCCCCTTCTCTGATTCAAACTTCCCCTCGGCGTTCACCGTCGCGGCATGCGAGGCCTCTTCGAGGGACGAGGTGGTATTAATCATGTTCACCACGGTCCCCTCGGGATTCTCTTTGGCCGGCGGAATGGGCTGCGCGTTCATATCCACAAGCTGCAGGGTCCCGTAGATTTTGGGGGAACACCCCGCGGTCAACGCGAGAAGCAGCACGAACAACATGGTCCCAAAATGTCGCATGGTCACTTCCTCCTGATCGATTCGTTCAACACTTCTTGAGATAGGTGACGAAGCATGCGGCCTGTCACCCCTTTATCGCAAAGGCTAAAGTCCCGGCGCCCAATAAAAAACCGCCAAAGAATATCCTCCGGAAGGAAGGATACGAACTTTGGCGGCCCGACTGGCGTATAATGCGCGATTCTGCACACCGCTGCCACCAGGCACCACCGATGCTGCAACGCGAATTACGTAGCCTCGAAGCTCTGCGTCCCCGGATTTCTCCGGGTTTGCTCTGAGCAAAGTCTTTCCGTGCCGATTATCGGCCTTTAGAATGACCATACTGTATCATTGTCGGGGAAAGGTGTCAAGAAGCGTCGGCCGGTTGCTGGCTGGTTTTTTTCCGATGTTTATTCCGGTACATGTGCTCATCGGCCTCGCGGATCAGGTCGTCGATCGTCGCCGTTTTCGCGGCGGGATTGAAGATCGACATGCCGAGGCTCACCGAGAGCGTTGCCTTGCCGTCGCAGCGGGCATTATGCGCCTCCAGGCGGTTTTCAAGCCTGGTTTTGACGGCAGCAAATGCCGACTCCGGCGAGTTGACCAGGAGGACGGCAAATTCATCGCCGCCCATGCGGGCAATGATGTCCGAATCGCGGAAGGTGTCGCGGAAGATCCGGGCCGCGTCCACGAGGGCGCGGTCGCCGGCCTCATGGCCGCCCGTATCGTTGATCGTCTTCAGGTTGTCCAGGTCGGCATAGAGCAGAACCAGGCGCTCTCCCGTCCTGCGCGCCTGCTTGAGCTGATGGACGGCGAAGGCGAAGAAGCCCCGCCGGTTCGCCAGTCCCGTGAGTTCGTCGGTAATGGACAGCTCGCGCAAATGATCCTGCATCTGCGCATGCTTGAGCCGCACGAGAAGCTCCTGCGTGGTGAAGGGTTTCTTGATGAAGTCCGCAGCGCCCGCCCGCATGGCTTCGTCGTAGGAGAACTTGTCGACGAACCCGGTCATGACGATGGCGGTGACACCGGGATGTAGCTGCTTGGCACGGGCGATCAGTTCGAACCCGCCCATGCCGGGCATCACGATATCCACGACCAGGCTGTCCACGGGCTGCTGTTTCAGATAGGCGATCGCTTCCTCCGCGTTCTGGAACCCGCAGCAGGAAATGCCTTCCTCGAAAAGGGACTGCATGAGCACATCGACGATCAGCGCGTCATCGTCAACGACCATGACGGACGGCTTTCCGCCCGGCATGCGGCCGGGCTGTCCCTCAGGCGCGAGCGTGTTCATTGCATGATATTATCATACTTGTTCTTTTTGTGTAAATGACTTAATTGGGGCGCCAGGGACTCACGCCTCACCCCGCCGCCTTTCCATGGCATTGCAGCAGGCATTGGTATATACTTGATTCACGGGAACGTAAGCCCGCAAACGAACCATGAACACGCCGGAACGAAAACGCAACGCAACGCGATATCCACTGGATGTCTCCCGGAACTGCGACCTCTGCGTCATCTCCTTCAGGAATCTGGCCTGGGCAGATCACACGGTCCAGATCAAGGACATCAGCACCGAAGGCATCGGGATCACCCTGTCCGGCACGGTCGAGCCCGGTTTCGTCTGGTTCCACGACCGGCTCACCGGCTGCCGCAGCGGCGTGCTGCTCTGGAGCAGGCAGGAGGGTCCCCGCTTCCGCGCAGGCATCCAGCTTGCCCCGTTGACGCGCGATGAAGAGGCGTACGTCCATGAGCAGGTTGCCATCATGCGAAAAACCCGCTCACTTCCCGATCCCCAGGCGGTCATCGACACTATCCTGCGCTCCCTCAGCAGGTTCCGGGAGAACTGAGCCTTCGCTCCTCAAGAAAGTGGTATCCCCGGATGCACTTTTCTGCTAAAATGGCGTCACGGTGGCAGTTGAGGGGCGACGACATGGGTGAACCTGCACGACAGTCACGGCGATACACGGTTGAACAGCGAAGCTCCTTCATCGTCGTGATCGACTTCAAGAACCTGGAGTGGAAGGACCACCTGGCGAAGATCGTCGATATCAGCCGCACGGGCGTGGGCATTGAGACGGCGGAAAAGCTGGAAAGCGGCTTCGTCTGGTTCCGGGACCGCGTCGGCGGGTTCCGCGGCGGCGTCATGATGTGGTGCAAGCAGACCGGCCAGAAACACCGGGCGGGCATCCGCTTCGTCCCCCTTTCGATCATCGAAGAGACGACGATCCGCCAGCAGCTGGAGCAGGCGCGGATTCACAAGCCGCTCCAGATCCCCGAGCGCATCATCTCCACCATCATGGCGTCCATGACCAAGGTGAGCGGCGAAGGGTACCTCGACGCCAGCGAGTTGCTCGGCGACCTTGACGCGGAGACCGACAAAGAGCGCTAGGGCGCTCCAGCCATCCGACCGGGAGCAGAGAACGATGCAGGGAACGCGATCATCTCACCGCCACAAGCTGTCCACGCACCGCATCATCCAGTTCACCGTCATTACCTTCAAGGACATGGAATGGAAGGACGACCGAGCTGTCGTCGTCGACCTGGGCAGACAGGGCGTTGGCGTCGAGACGCCCGCCAAGCTCGATCCCGGGTTCATCTGGTTCAAGGACAAGGTGGGCGGTTTCCGGGCCGGTGTTCTCATGTGGAGCAGACCCGTCGGCACGAACCACCGCGCCGGCATCCGCCTGGTCCAGCTGACGCAGGACGAGGAACAGTTCATCGAAGGTCAGATCTCGCTCATCCGGGCGAACAAACCCCTGGACAATCCCGTTGCGGTCATGACGACCATCATGGAAGCGCTGACAGACAGCCGCGGCAGCGCGGCAGCGAAGAGTGCAGCACAGGCGGCCGCTGCCGAGGAAGAGGAAGAACCGGATGTGCGGAGCGTAAAGCGGTCGGTCTGATGGCGAGTAGCATATTAATGAAGACGGCAATGATATGGCGTCGCTTTCCTTACCTGCTCCGGCCTTTCCCGCCTGACACTGAATACTGATGGACTCGTAAGAATTCAAAACCTTCCACTGAGACACGGAGACGCAGAGAAAAGCAATTTGCATATAGCATGATTTTTTCAGTGTCCTCAGTGTCTCCGTGGTGGTAATCGACTTTTACGACTTCATCAATACTGACCCCGACTCTCTTGTCCAAGCCTCCTTGCCGCTGTCGTTCGTGTTTCCCTCATTCACGCATCCCGAGACCAAACCCGTCCGGAAAAACCTGCGCCTGTTCCTCTTCGTCATGCGCTCCCGGGGAGATTTTATTTGCCTCTCCCCGCTGCGGGAAGTAATATGTCGGTTTAGCACTCACGAAAGAGGTGGTCTTTTTCCATGCTACAGGTATCCGATCTTTCCAAATCCTACGGCACCCAGGTGCTGTTCGAGAACATCTCCTTTGTCGTCGGCCGGGGCGAACGCGTCGGCCTGGTAGGGCGGAACGGCCACGGCAAATCAACGCTCTTCAAGCTGATCCTCGATGAAGAGCATCCGGACTCTGGCACCATAAGCACACCCACGGGCTACCGCATCGGGCACCTGGACCAGCACATCCGCTTTTCCCACGACACCGTACTTGCCGAGGCCTGCTCGGCGCTCCCGCCGAACGAAGACCACATCGACGAATCCTGGAAGGCCGAGTCGATCCTGCACGGCCTGGGATTCACGACCGCCGATTTCGAGCGCTCGCCCGATGAGTTGTCAGGCGGCTACCAGGTGCGTCTGAATCTCGCAAAGGTCCTGGCATCGGAGCCGAACCTCCTGCTCCTGGACGAACCCACCAACTACCTCGACATCGTCTCGCTCCGCTGGCTTACCGGCTTTTTGCGCGCCTGGCGTAACGAAGTCATGATCATCACCCATGACCGCGACTTCATGGACGGCGTGACGACCCACACCATGGGCATCCACCGCCGGAAGATCCGGAAGATCGAGGGGCCGACGCGCAAACTCTACGACCAGATCATCCAGGAGGAAGAGGTCTACGAGAAAACGCGGGCAAACGACGAGAAGAAGCGGCAGCAGGCCGAGCAGTTCATCCAGCGCTTCCGCGCCCAGGCAACGAAGGCCAAGGCGGTCCAGTCGCGCATCAAGGCGCTCGAGCGGCACCAGCACCTGGACAGGCTCGAGGACATCAAAACCCTCGACTTCTTGTTCCGCTCCGCTCCCTTCGAGGCCAAGTGGCTGTTCCAGGCGGAGAATCTCAGCTTTTCTTACGGCAACGGTCCGCGGCTGATCGACGATTTCTCGCTTTCCGTGGCCAAGAAGGACCGCATAGCCATCATCGGCAAGAACGGCAAAGGAAAGACCACGCTCCTGAACCTCCTTACGAGGGAGACGCGGCCCGCTGCCGGATCGATCGCGCATCACCCGAACGTTAAGCTCGCCTACTTCGGCCAGACGAACATCGAGCGGCTCTCGCCGATGAAGACCATCGTCCAGGAGATCCTGGACACGGACCCGGACCTGAACCAGACCTCAGCGCGGTCCATCGCCGGCACGATGATGTTCGAGGGAGATAACGCGCTCAAGAAGGTGCGGGTGCTCTCCGGCGGCGAAAAAAGCAGGGTGCTCCTCGCCAAGCTGCTCGTGTCCCCGGCGAACCTGCTGGTCCTGGACGAGCCGACGAACCATCTGGACATGGAATCCGTCGACTCTCTCGTGGAGGCCATCGAGAACTTCGACGGCGCGCTGATCATCGTGACGCACAGCGAAATGATCCTGAAAGCCATCGCCACCAAACTGGTGGTCTTCGACGACGGCAGGATCACGGTCTTCGACGGGACCTACCAGGACTTCCTGGAGCGCGTGGGCTGGGCCGACGAGGGCGGACCGGTCATTAAAAAGAAAAAAGCCAACCGGCAACCCGAGCCGAAGCCAGAGGCTGCGCCGCCACAGAGCAGGAAGGACGCGCGCAAGCTCAAGGCAGACATCACCGCCGAACGTTCGAAGGCGGTTTCCGGCCTCAAGTCGCGGATCCAGAAACTCGAAGCCGAGATCATGAAGCTCGAGGAGCAGGTGAAGGCCGACACCCAGGCCCTGGTCCAGGCGTCCACGGAAGGCAAAGCGCTCGCGATCCGCGATCTGACCAAGGCCGTGCGCGAAGGCAAGGCGAAGGCGGACGCGCTCTTC
>JAKAHZ010000060.1 GCA_021814615.1 Nitrospirota bacterium
GCCGCCCCCTCCGTGCTCCTCAAGGAACTCTCCCAATCCGCCGCCCTTCGAACCGGCGTGGCACACGCCGCAGCTTCCCAGCGATTTCGCGGCGCCCTGATACTGGATCGCCTGATAATTGTCCGAATCCTGGCTCGACGGGACCATGGCGTGGGGGCTGCCATGGCAGCCAGCGCAGTAGACGCCGCCGTGTCCTTTCGCGTTCCGGTAGAGCGCCGCGCCCGTATCCACTTCGGCGACGCCGGTGTGGCAGGTTGCACAGGCGGGTTCATTCACCCAGGGCACCCTGGTCCCGGCAGCGATCGATCCGCCCACCTGGGTCATGTCGCCGTGGCAGGTCGTGCAGTTCCCGTCGCCAGCCGTGTGCTTGATGCTCCTGCTGCACTTCGTGGTTGCGCCGGGGTGGCAGTCATAGCAGGTCGCGCCCTTGGACGCATGGAACGTATGGATCGCCTGGGAAAGATATGTTCCTGACGATCCGGGACCGGATTGGCCCAAGGCCGGGCTCCCGTGACAGCCTGCGCAGAGCACCGGCTTGTTCGCGGCGAGTGTTGTTCCCTGATTCGCGTCGTGTTTCTGCAGCACGTCGAGCAGGGGATCGGAACCGTGGCACTTGCCGCAGTTGATCTCGTCGGATGTCGGGACCGTGGCGCGGGTCTCTGCGATCACGTTGCCGCTTCCATCCTTGACCGTCACGATCGCCACCTGATAGGGGTTCCAGACCCCGCTGTCGTCCACGGGGGTGACCGGGATGCCGTTTACCTGGAAGTGGTCGCCTTTCATGACCATGGTTCCCGACAGGCTGTTATGAATGTTCGGGTCCTCGAGATTCAGGCCCGTGTCCTTGACGAGCGACACGCCGAAGAGCGCAAGCACGTTATCCCAGAACTGGCCGTAGCTCTTCTTGTTCGACGACGTTGTGTTGTTCACCATGCGGTACTCGACGGTGATCCCGCTGGTCACGACCGTCGGCGGGTTGCCGCGCTGGATCACCTGCGCCCAGACGGTGTTGTACGGCGGCAGGATGACCGCCTGGTCATAGGTGGGATTGAGGCAATGCATGCCGAGGTCGTTCCATGCCAGGACGATGTACTGGGCGCTTGCCGCATTGATGGGGGTGCTGGCAGCCTCCGATCCGCTCTTGCAGGAAGCGAGGCCGATGCTGAGAAGCAGGATGAGCGAGAGGGGGATGGTCGGGGACCGACGGGCAGAGATCATGATTGTCCTCCAGTGAAATGGAATGATTTTAAATAAGTATACGGTTCGATATCCGGCATGTCAAATGCGAGGCGTAAATATATATTGCATCGGGAGAGGATAGCCGCGAGCAGCATCCTCGAAAACGCGTTATAGTAGTAGTGCTGCGGGAAACGCAGGGATAGAGGAGGAGAGGTCATGAAAAAGACGGCTGGTATACTGGTTGCGTTGTTCGTTCTGGCGTCGGTAGCATACGGCCAGATGATGCCGGGCGGGGGAGGCGGTGGAGGCGGCATGGGAGGCCAGCAGCACCCCGGCGGCATGATGGGGTCCCAGCAGTCGCACCAGATGATGGGAAACCAGATGATGAGTCAGGACATGATGCGCGACATGGCGGGCATGATGAAGCAGATGAACGAGATGATGCAGAAAATGTCTCATCGGATGGAGCATCAGAACGCATCTGGACAGGCTTCAATGCAGGACATGGGAAAGATGATGCACGAGATGGCAGCCCAGATGAACGGGATGGCACAGCACCTGGAGCA
Source organism: Nitrospirota bacterium (assembly GCA_021814615.1). GTDB lineage: Bacteria > Nitrospirota > UBA9217 > UBA9217 > UBA9217 > JAKAHZ01. The sequence continues at coordinate 1,746 of JAKAHZ010000060.1, forward strand.
GGGCAAGATGGACAAGGGGGAGATGGACAAGATGCAGGAACACATGAAAACGATGAATGAACAGCTCCAGAAGATGGAAAAGGAAGGGAAATGACGAACAGGAAGGACCGTTCCGGGCACGCATTCTTTCGGCGAACAAAAGGCCGTCATCAGGTGAAATTGCTGCTCACCATGCTTTCCGGCATCGCCGGGACGGTCCTGGTACTTCTGGTTTTGCTGCTGCCCTCCCTGGTTTCAGCTGCGCAGGAAGGCAGGGGATACGTTGATCTTACTGCCGGGACCATGTCGGGGGACTTCGGCACGCCGACCACCTCCCGCCTCTTTTCCCTGACGCCGACGCTCGGCTACGTGGATTCCCGGTACGATGTCAGTGTCAGTGTCCCGCTCCTTCAGATCTCGAACTCGAACGGCGGCTCGACGACAACAGAGAGCGGAGTGGGCGACGTTATCCTTCGGGGAGGCATGGTGTTGCTTCCGGAGGGGGAGAACGGCTTTTCCGCAACGGGCGGGCTTGCCGTGAAACTGCCGACCGCAAGCGAGAGCAAGGGGCTTGGCACCGGCGAGACGGACTACGGCGCTTTCCTGGGCCTGTCCCGCCGTTTTGATACGATCAAGGTGTCGTTGTCGGGAGGGTATATCGTCGTCGGCGATACCGCGCAGGTCACCTATGACAACGTTGTCCTCTTCAGCGCAGGGGTCGCAAAGCTTTTCAGCAGGACTGAAGCAATGCTGTCCTTCGAAGGAAGGAGCGCTGCGATTCCCGGAGCAAAGAATCCCCGGGAGATCCATGCCGGCGTGTTCCATGCGCTCTCACAGGATTATGCAGTGAAAGCGTCGGCATTTGTCGGCCTGAACGACGGCGGTCCCGCGAATGGATTCTCTGTCGGCATGGTCAGGTGGTTTTGAAGGTCCTCACGCACGTTCCCTTTCCTGATTCCGCAACATCCTCTCAAGCAAAACCGATGTGGTTTCTTTTCCGGAGTCCCTGTCGTCGTGTTTCGCACATGCCGGTGGAATCCCGGGCGCATTCTGTGCTATCCTAGCACTGTAGGAAATACTACAGCGGTCTGAGCAAGCGATTCACCACGTCAATCGCGGAACCAGGGGAAACGAAATAACCGATTGAATTGGCGGGCAAATCCCGTCAAGCCACTCTGGCTCAGACCTTGCATTCTTCAGGCAAAACAGGAGAAAGAAATGCGGCATTCCGTTGTGCTGATATCGATAGTGCTTCTTGCCGGGCTGGCGGGTGCGGCCAGGGCCGACGAAGCGCTGATCACGCTGCCGGACCTCGAGCGGGAAGCGCTGTCGAATAATCCCGAGATCCGCATGGCTGAGCGGCGCGTCGAATCCGCAGACGGGAGAAGGTCGCTCGCCTCCGCCCTGCCCGATCCCATGATCGGCTATATGACGCAGAACGTCGGGTCCCCCTTCACCTGGAGCGTGGGGAAGGAGGACATGAGCATGCAGGGTGTGGTGGTGAGCCAGGAGATCCCCTTTCCGGGCAAGCTCACGACGATGGGCAAGGCGGCAGGGAAGATGGCCGAGCGGGAACAACAGAATGCGCGCGAGACGCGGTACCGCGTGCTGTCCAATCTCCGGAACTCCTACTACGAATATTACCTTGCTTTCCGTTCATCCCAGATCCTGACGGAAACCAAGGAGCTGATGAAGAATTTCCAGCGTATCGCCGAGACGCGCTATGCGACAGGACAGGGCAGCCAGCAGGACGTGCTGCGCGCCCAGCTTGAAGTTTCCATGCTCCTGGACCGGCTTGCCGAGGAAGACCGGAAGAAGGATTCCCAAGCCGCCATGATCAGCAGCCTCACGGGGCGCAATCCCCTCGCGCCCCTCGGCAGGCCCGCTGAACTGCCGAGGCCCGCGGTGACCAAAAGCGCAGACGAGCTCGCATCCATGGCGCTCGCCCATTCGCCGGCGCTTCTGGGAAGGCAACGGATGATCGAGCAGAGCGAGTTCGAGGTCTCGACGAAGAAGCGCGAGTTCTTCCCCGATATGGTCGTCTCGGGCGGCTGGTTCTTCCGGAACGGCCTGTCCGACGTATGGCAGGCCAGCGTCATGTTCAAGGTGCCGCTCTGGTTCTGGAACAAATCCACGGATGTGGCCGCGGCGAAGGCCGACTTGAGCGCCGCGCAGTACGATCTCGAGGCGGCGAAGCTGATGGTCCTATCGCGGATCAAGGATTTGCATGCCGCCGCAACGACCTCGGAGCATCATCTGCACCTGTACGAGACGGGCATCATTCCCCAGGCGCGGTTGTCGCTCGAATCGGCGACCGCCAACTATCAGGTGGGGAAGGTCGATTTCATGACCCTGCTGGACAGCTACAGCCTGCTGCTCAAGTACCAGCTCATGCAGGAAGAGGAGCTGGTGAACCTGCACAAGACCCTTTCGGGTATCGGCGAGATGACGGGGGAAGAAACCAAATGAACAGCTCAGAGTTCAGAGTTCAGAGTTCAACGGTTGCGCTGACGCTCGTCATGCTGGCGGTGCTCGCCACGCCTTCCGTCGCCCAGGAAGAAGGAACCGGGCAGCAGGCGCCGCCGTCGATCACGCTCTCGGCGGAGAAGCGCCAGCTGATCGGCGTGCGCACGGCAACCGCGCAGCTGCGATCCCTGGACCGCCGGATCAGGACGGTGGGCAAGGTGGAGGTGGACGAGACGAAGCTTTCCTACGTGAACACCAAGGTCGCGGGATGGGTGAAGAAGCTCTTCGTGGATTATACGGGCAAGGAGGTCGTGAAAGGCCAGCCGCTGCTCTCGATCTACAGCCCCGACCTCGTGACCGCGCAAGAGGAGTACCTGCTCGCCATCCGCGCGAAGGCAAAGGAGACCGCCGGGACAAATCCGGATATTGCCGCGTCGCAGCAATCGCTCATCGACTCGGCCCGGCGCCGGCTCCAGCTCTGGGACATCACGGACGAGCAGATCGCCGGGCTCGAAACATCCGGCAAGCCCCAGACCGAGATCACGCTCGTCGCGCCGCAGAGCGGCATCGTGCTGGAGAAGATGGTGCTTGAAGGCGCCTACGTGATGCCGGGCGCGAATCTGTACAAGATCGTGGACCTCTCGTCGGTCTGGATCATGGCCGATATCTACGAGTACGAAGTGCCGCTCGTCAAGGTGGGCCAGCAGGCGCGGGTGACGCTTCCCTATTATACCGGTACGTCCTATGACGCCACGGTGAGCTATGTGAACCCCGCGCTTGACCCCATGACCAGGACCCTGAAGGTGCGCCTGTCCATGCATAATCCCGGCATGATGCTCAAACCCGAGATGTTCACGAACGTGGAGATCCAGGTCTCCTCGGGCAAGCGCATCGCCATTCCCACCGAGGCGGTGCTCGATTCGGGCCTCCGGCAGGTGGTATACGTGGAGAAAAAACCGGGAACCTACGAAATGCGCCAGGTGAAGTTGGGCCTGCGCGGCGACCGGTACGTGGAGGTCCTGTCGGGCATCAAGGCAGGCGAAAAGGTGGTCACCTCCGGAAACTTCCTGATCGACTCCGAGACGCAGCTCCGGACAGGACAATAAGATCAGGAGCCAGAATTCAGGGGTCAGGAGTCAGAAGAACGGCGTATGCGGGCTGTTTTATTCTCCTGGATTCTGGCTTCTGGCTCCTGACATCTGAGGTTTCTCATGCTTTCCAAACTCATCGAGCTCTCCGCAAGGAACAAGTTCTTCGTCTTCCTGGTCATGGCTGTCCTCGCGATCTGGGGGATCTGGGCCATCTATCATACGCCGCTCGACGCGATCCCTGACCTGTCGGACGCGCAGGTGATCGTCTACACCGAATGGACGGGCAGGAGCCCGGATCTGGTGGAGGACCAGATCACCTATCCCATCGTCTCGACGATGCTTGCGGCGCCCAAGGTGCGCGTGGTGCGCGGCAAGTCCTTTCTCGGCATCTCCTTCGTCTATGTGATCTTCGAGGACGGTACGGACATCTACTGGGCGCGGAGCCGCGTGCTGGAATACCTCCAGGGCGTTGCGGGCAAGCTGCCTGCCGGCGTTACGCCGGTGCTTGGCCCCGACGCCACGGGGGTCGGCTGGGGATTCCAGTATGTCCTTACGGACAAGAGCGGCAAGCACGACCTTGCCCAGCTGCGCTCCCTCCAGGACTGGACGCTCAAATACGCCTTCGAATCCGTCCCCGGCGTGTCCCAGGTGGCGAGCATCGGCGGGTTCGTCAAGCAGTACCAGATCACCCTCGACCCCAACCGCCTGCTCGCGTACAAGCTGCCGCTGTCCAAGGTGATGGAGGCGGTGCGCAGGAGCAACCGCGATGTGGAAGGCCGCGTGGTCGAGTGGTCGGGCAGGGAATACATGGTTCGCGGCCGGGGATACCTCAAGGACATTGCGGATATCGAGAAGATCGCCGTGGGTACGAACGAGAGGGGAACGCCCGTCCTGCTCCGGGACGTGGGCACGGTCCAGCTCGGGCCCGACATGCGGCGCGGCGTGGCGGACCTGAACGGCGACGGCGAGGCGGTGGGCGGCATCGTGGTCGTGCGGTTCGGCGAGAATGTGCTGTCCGTCATCGACCGGGTGAAGGACCGGATCCGGGAGATCTCGCCGTCCCTCCCCGAAGGCGTCAGCATCGTGCCGACCTACGACCGCTCCGAGCTGATCCACCGCTCCGTGGAAACGCTCCGTGACGAGATCATCAAGCTTGCCGTGGCGGTGAGCGCGGTCTGCATCGTCTTCCTCTTCCATCTGCCGAGCGCGCTGGTCGTCATCCTGACCCTGCCCATGGCGATCCTCATCTCCTTCATCTGCATGTACTATCTGGGGATCAGCTCGAACATCATGAGCCTGGGCGGCATCGCCATCGCCATCGGCGCCATGGTGGACGCGTCGATCATCATGGTCGAGAACGCCCACAAGAAACTGGAAGAGTGGGAGGCCGCCGGCGAGCCGGGGCCGCGCAGCGATGTGATCATCGGCGCGGCGAAGGAAGTGGGGCCGTCGCTCTTCTTCTCGCTGCTCGTCATCACCGCCGGGTTCCTGCCGGTCTTCACGCTCGAAGAACAGGCCGGCCGTCTGTTCAAGCCCCTGGCCTACACCAAGACCTTCGCCATGCTCTTCGCCAGCTTCCTGGCGGTGACGCTCACGCCGGTCTTGATGACGCTGCTTCTGCGCGGCAGGGTGAAGCCCGAGGACGAGAATGTGATCGTGCGGGCGGTCAACAAGGTCTATCGTCCCCGCGTGGCTTTTTCGCTCCGGTTCAGCCGCGCCGTGATCATCTTCGCGCTGGTCATCGTCGCGGCGACGGGTATCATCTTTCTCCCGCCGCTCTTCTTCGGCGTGACCGTCATCCCGGGAATGACCCTGGGATCGGAATTCATGCCGCCTTTGTATGAAGGCACGCTCTTCTACATGCCGTCGGCACTGCCGGGCACATCGGTCACCATGGCCGGCCGGCTGCTCCAGGCGCAGGACCGCATCCTGAAATCCTTCCCCGAGGTGGAGCAGGTCTTCGGCAAGGCGGGACGCGCCGACACGCCCACCGACCCGGCGCCGCTCGAGATGTTCGAGACCGTGGTGACCCTGAAGCCCGAGAAGGACTGGCGGCCCGAGTTTCCCAGCGTCGAGGCCCTCCGCGACGCCATGGATGACGCGCTCGCCATTCCCGGAGTCGCGAACAGCTGGACCATGCCGATCATCGGCAGGATCGACATGCTCTCCACGGGCATCCGCACGCCGCTGGGGCTCAAGATCTTCGGCAACAACCTTGCCGAGATCGAGCGAATCGGCCTCGACGTGGAGAGGACGCTCAAGGACGTTCCCGGAACACGGAGTGTCTATGCGGAACGGTCCAATACCGGGTATTTTCTGGATGTGAACGTGAACCGCGACGAGATCAGCCGCTACGGTCTGTCGGTGGACGATGTGCAGGATGTCGTCCAGTCCGCGATCGGCGGCATGAACCTGACCACGACCGTGGAAGGCCGCGAGCGTTATGCCGTGAACGTGCGGTACGGCAGGGAACTCCGGGACGATATCGACAAGCTCCGTCGTGTGCTGGTGCCGGTCATGGGAGGACCCCAGGTGCCGCTGGCCCAGCTCGCGGACATCCGGATCACCCGCGGCCCCGGCATGGTCCAGAGCGAGGACGGCAAGCTGGTGTCCTATGTGACGCTCCATATCAGCGGAAGCGACTTCGGCGGGTATGTGGACAAGGCGAAGAAGATCCTTGCCGCAAAGGTCAAGCTGCCGGCGGGATATACGCTCCGCTGGAGCGGCCAGTTCGAGTATATGGAGAGCGTCAAACAGAAATTGTTCTATGTCATCCCGCTGACGCTCCTGATCATCATCGTCCTGATCTATCTGAACACCGAGTCCTGGGCCAAGACGACCATCGTGCTTCTTGCCGTGCCGTTCTCGCTGGTGGGAGCCGTCTGGTTCCTCTATATCCTCGGCTACCACGTCAGCACGGCGGTCTGGGTCGGTGTGATCGCGCTGGCCGGCCTCGACGCGGAAACGGGTGTCGTGATGCTGCTCTACCTCGACATCGCCCACGACAAGTGGGCACGGGAAGGCAGAATGCGCACGGAGCAGGACCTGAAGGACGCCATCATGGAGGGCGCGGTGAAACGCGTCCGTCCCAAGCTTATGACCGTGGGCGTGATCCTGGCCGGCCTGATCCCGCTCATGTTCAGCCACGGCGCAGGCGCCGACGTGATGAAGCGTATTGCCGCGCCCATGATCGGCGGCGTGGTGACCTCGGAGATCCTGGAGCTGACCGTCTATCCGGCGATCTATTTTCTCTGGAAGAAGCGGGAACTGGGAAAGGCGGCGTAGTCAGAAGCCAGGAATCAGGAGACAGGAGAAGGGCGTGAGACAAAATAGGTAAACCGTGGAATCTCGAAAGCAGAAAATATTTCAATAAGAAAAGGCAGCCTATGGGCTGCCTTTGGTTTTTTTCTAATGTCTGCTCTGTTTCGATTTTATCTACTGACTTCTGGCTCCTGACTCCTGACTTCTGTCCCAGCTACTTCTTCGGCGGATTCTTGAATGCATCGTAGCGCTTCAGGAAATCGGCGGCAATGCGGTCGGGTTCGTAGCCCAGAGCTTTTGCATAGTTCACGAGGAAACCGCGCAGATAGGGCCGCGCGGGAAGCTTGGCGAAGTTCTCCTCCTCGATGCATTCGAGGTAGCGCGCGCTGAGCTTGGTTGTGTCCGCCACATTCTGGATCGTCATGCCCCGCTGCTCGCGCAGCATCCTGAGCACCGTGCCGCTGAACTCGGCGATGTCCTGCGGCGGCGGCTGGACGGGGAGCGCTGCAACGGGCGGCGGAGGCACGGGTGCGGGTGCAGCAGGGGCGGGCGCGGCATATGCGGCCGGCGAAGGCATCGGCGGCGACGCCGGAGGAACGGACGAGGGATGAGAGGGCTGAACAGGAGTCGCGGAAACGGGCCTCGCCGGCGGCTGCTCCTGGGGGGGGAGCTCGTCGAGATAATCGCGCAGGGACAGGTCGTACATGCGCCGGTTCTCTTCGTAGATCAGGGTCCGGTAAGCTTCCTCGACGCGCTGGCGGATCTTTTCGGTCTCGTCGGGCGAGAAGAGCGAATAGAGGGCGATCGAGTTCGGATCGTAGATCTTCCGGATACGCTCGTAGGCCTTGTGGATCTCCTGGGAGGTTGCCCGGGGACTCACTTCCAGGAGCTCGTAGTAGTTGAGGTCCTCGATTTTTTTCAGCATGACGTAAATCCAGCTTACAAGCTGGCCAGCCGGCAAGCCAACAGGCTTTTTTAGTATAGCATACTCAACGTCATCTGCTCCTTGCGGAGCAGGTTGTGGACGACGCGCTCGATGCACCGCGCAGGACGGGAGTAGGGGTATTCGATGACCAGCGGCCGTTTGCTGCGGATGGACTGCCAGACGCAGTCGTCGTACTCCACGTATCCCAGGTATTCGAGATTGATGCCGAAATACTTCTGGCAGGCGCTCTTCATGGAGAACCCGATCTGCACGTCGTTCTTCGTCCGCACCTGGTTCACGATCAGTTTCGGCCGGAAGGTGGAGACCTCGAGCTCCAGGATCTCTCCCACTTCCTTCTCCATGGACTTGACCCGCTCGATAAGGTCCACCGGCGTGCGGATGCCCATGGAGTTCTTCTGGTCCATGGCGGCGTCGATCAGGTCCTTCACGTTCTGGTTGGTAACGACCTTCTTGAACCTGCGGTAGAAGGCGCTTTTGATGAACCGGTAGGCGTTCTCGATGGCCGTGGGTTCGGGAAGAACCACGAGGATGCCGTGGTCCGAGAAGAGGAAGAAGTCGAGGATATTGAACGACGTCCCGGCGCCCAGGTCAAGCAGGATGTAGTCGGCGTCGAGCGTCTCCAGGTGCCGGAGGAGCCGCGTTTTCTGCGCGAAATTGGGATTGGCGGCATCCAGGAAATCCTGGGCGCCGCTGATGAGCGAGAGGTTGGGGATGGCGGTCTTGATGATGACTTCCTGGATCGTTTCCACGCGGCGGTTCAGGAAGTCGGACAGGGTCATCTCCGGAACGCCGATGCCCAGGGTCGTGTGGAGGTTCGCGCCGCCCAGGTCCGCGTCCACGAGCAGCACTTTCTTCTTGAGGCGGGCGAGCGTGATGCCGATATTGCCGGTGATCAGGCTTTTCCCGATCCCGCCCTTGCCGCCCCCGATGGCCCAGATCTCTTTCTTTCTGAGCGCTTCCTGGAGTTCGATCATCCCTGCTCCGCTGTTGTCGCCGGTTCCTGTTCTTCCGGCTGCGCTGTCCCTTCGTTCGGGTCGGCGGCGTTCCCGCCGGTCTCCGTTTCTCCGACGCCTTCCCCGCTTTCCGTGTGTTCGATGTTCTCCGCGCCTGCAGCCGACTCAACGCCCTCGGGAGCGGGCTGGCTGATCATGGCATCTTCTCCCGCCTCGAGCTCCTGGAACTCCTTGAGCGTCGGCAGCGACGACAGGTCCTTCAGCCCGAAATACTGCAGGAAGTCGGCGGTCGTGCCGTAGAGCATGGGCTTGCCCGGCACGTCCTTCTTCCCCACGATCTTGACGAGCCGTCGCTCCATCAGGTTCCGCACGATGCCGCCGATGTTCACGCCGCGGATCGCCTCGATCTCGGTGCGCGTGATCGGCTGCTTGTAGGCCACGATGGCCAGGGTTTCCAGGGCGGGCCGCGACAGCTTGGTCGAAACCTTCACGGTCTTGAATTTCCGGATCCATCCGGCCTCTTCCGGGCAGGTGGCGATCTGCCATCCGTTCGCCACTTCGACGAGCATGATGCCGGCGCTCCTGGCCTCGTAGTCGCGCGTGAGCTCCTGGAGCTGCGCCGCGATCCGTTCCTGTTCGACGTCCTCGAAGATCCCCTTCAGCCGTTCCAGGGTGAGCGGGCTGCCGGAGATGAAGAGAAGCGCTTCCAGCGCTCGTTTCAATTGCTGATCGTCCAAACGTACACCTCGAAAAAGAAGAATCGACAGGGTGACACGGGGACAAGGGGAAAATCTTAAGCTTTCGCCTGGTCGCCCTGTCGCCAGGCCGCCTTGTCGGTTTTGATTTACATCGCCGCCGGATCGCCCATCCTGCCCAGGGCCACCTTGGCGTTCATTTTCACATCCAGATCCGCGCTCTCCAGGTGCTGCCGGATCTTCGGGATCGCGCCGGCGACCAGTTCGCGGTTCGAACTGCCGATATTGCCCAGGGCCGCGATGGCGTTCTTGACCGCGTTCGGATGGCCGCTGTCAAGGTAGGCGATCAGCCGGGGCACCAGTTTGGCCACTTCATCGGGATAATGCAGCCCGATGGCGCCCAGGGCAAAGAGCACGCCGCCGCACGTCGCCTCCTTGGAGAACTCGAGGACCTCCACGAGCTTGGGGAGGATGCCGCGGATGAGCTGGGGCTCGATGATCCCCACCTTGCCCAGGGCATGGGACGCCGCTTCGCGTTCGTCGTCGTTTCCCGATTCGAGCATGTGGATCAGCAGGGGGACGATGTCCTTCACCAGACCCACGAAGGAGAAGCCGATGTTGCCCAGGGCATAGGCGGCTTCCTGCCGCACCAGGCTCTGGCTGTCGTTCAACAAGGCGCGCAGCTTCGGCACCGCCCTGCGGGATTCGTCCTCGAATCGGTACGCCAGATTGCCCACGGCATTGGCAGCGTCGATCTTGACGAAGGGATCGGCGTCGTCCAACAGCGCGATCAGCCTGCCCAGGTAGGGGCGCGTGTCCTGGGGATAGTCGAATCCCACGCGGGACAAAAGATTCAGCACACCGGTGCGCACATCGCCGTCTTTGTCGCCGATCAGCTCGACCAGCGGTTTGATCAGGGTGCGGTCCGCGTAGACCACGCGCTCCAGCTCTCCGAACTTCTTCGCCCGTGCCAGGGCGGAAATGTCCATCAGAGTCCCTCGTAGAGGTTCATGGTCGTCGCCGCCGGCTCATCCACCGACTTCATGACGCGGATGGCGCCGAATTGCTCGACCTGGACCGCTTTGATGATCCGGTTCTTGATCAGCTCGAGGAGCGCGAGAAACGTGGCGATCACCTGGGGTTTGGTCGTGCTGGTGTCGAAGAGGTCGGTGAACAGCAGGCTGTCCGCGCTTTCGAGGCGGGACAGAATGTGGGAGATCTTCTCGGTGATCGAGACGGACTCGGCGGTCAGCTCGATGCCCGCGTCGGGCACCCGGGCGAGCACATCCTTGAGCGCCGCCAGGAGATCGAAGAGGTGGAAATCGAAGAGCACCGGTTGGTCCTCCGCCGGCAGCTCGGGAGCGACATCGGTCTCCCGGGTATAGACCTTGGACCAGGCGTTCTCGCGGTCCTCGAGCGACGTCGCGGCGTCCTTGAACCGCTTGTATTCCAGCAGGCGGCGCACCAGTTCGGCGCGCGGGTCCACGCCCTCGTCCTCATCGGGCGTTTCGGAGGGAGGCAGGAGCATCTTGGACTTCACATGGGTGAGCGTGGCGGCCATGACGAGGAACTCGCCGGCGATCTCCATGTCCAGGCCCTTCATGAGCTCCAGGTATTCGAGGTACTGCTGGGTGATGAGCGCGACGGGGATGTCGTAGATGTCCAGTTCGTGCTTCTTGATGAGGTGGAGGAGAAGGTCCATGGGACCTTCGAAGATTTCCAGTTTGATGTGATACGACATGGCTTCCCGACGCTCCCTGCCCGGCTGAACTTCGAATTTCGTCAGCTGAACATTAGCGTTCTTTAGCCGAAATGTCAAGAATAATCAACGGTGTCGGAGCGTTCCGGGCCCTTGCGCCGTCTATTTCAGAGGGTTGGCGCGCACTTCGCAGGCCATGTGCCGGATCACCTTGCCCTTGACCAGGTAGACCACCATCTCGGCGATGTTCGTGGCATGGTCGGCGATGCGTTCCAGGTACTTGCTGATATAGGTGAGCCGCACGGCGCGCGAGATGTTCTTCGGATCCTGGAGCATGTAGACCAGGAGTTCGTTGAAGATCTGGTGGTTCAGGTTGTCCACGTAATCGTCCTGGGTGCAGACGCTGTAGGCGAGGTCCGCGTCCTGGGCCACGAAGGCGTCGAGGCTGGTTTTCAGCATCTTCTGCGAAGCCTCGGCCATGCGCGGGACGTCGATATAGGGTTTCAGCTGCGGCTCGTCCAACAGCTCGATGCCCCGCTCGCAGATGTCCACGGCAAGGTCGCCCATGCGCTCCAGGTCGGTGATGATCTTGATGGCCGTGGTGACGAAGCGCAGGTTGCTGCCCGTGGGCTGCCAGATGGCGAGGAAGCGGATGCATTCCTCCTCGATCTCCACGTCCAGGTTGTTCACGATCGCGTCGCCGTCGATCACGCTGATGGCGAGGTTCCGGTCCCGCTCCACGAGCGACTTGATGGATTTGCGGATCGCGTCCTCCACGAGGCTCCCCATCTTGAGCACCCGTTCCTTCAAGGATTCGATGTCCTGTTCTTTTTGGCGAGCCATAGGTAACCTCCAGGGTCCAGGGTCCAGGGTCCAGAGCCCGGGCGGGAAAGCATGTTTTCTGCTTCCCGGACCCTGGGTGCTGGATACTGGCCCCTGTCGTTTATCCGAACCTTCCCGTGATGTAATCGTCGGTCTGTTTCTTGTCCGGGGCGGTGAAGATCTTCTCCGTAGTGCCGAACTCCACGAGTTCGCCCAGGTACATGAATCCCGTCATGTCCGAGACGCGCGCCGCCTGCTGCATGTTGTGGGTCACGATGATGATCGTCACGTCCTGCTTCAAAACGGACACAAGCTCCTCGATCTTTCCCGTGGAAATGGGGTCCAGCGCCGATGTGGGCTCGTCGAAGAGCAGCACTTCGGGCTCCACGGCGAGCGCCCGGGCGATGACGAGCCGCTGCTGCTGGCCGCCCGAGAGGTCGTAGGCGCTGTTGTTCAGCTTGTCGCGCACCTCGTTCCAGAGCGCGGCGTGTTTCAGGGCCTGCTCGATCCTGCCGGCGAGCTCCGTGCGGTTCCGGATTCCCTTCAGCCGGAGTCCGTAGGCGATGTTTTCCGCGATGGACATGGGGAAGGGCGTGGGTTTCTGGAAGACCATGCCGATGCGGCTCCGGAGGCGGATCAGGTCCTCCTTGTCCGACAGGATGTTCCGCCCTTCGAAGGAGATCGATCCCTCGTACCGGTGGCGGGGATAGAGGTCGTGCATCCGGTTGAAACAGCGAAGCAGCGTCGTCTTGCCGCATCCCGACGGCCCGATCAGCGCGGTGACGCGGTTCTTGTAGATCGGAAGCGTGATGTCCCGGAGCGCGTGATTGTCGCCGTTGTAATAGAACTGGAGGCCCTTGACCTCGAGATCGATCTCCTGCGTCACTTCTTGTACCTCCATTTGAGCAGCGCCCTGCCCGCGATGGTCAGGCCCAGGATGAAGAGCGTGATCACGAAGGACGCGGCCCATGCCTGTCGGTGCCAGTCGTCGTAGGGCCCCATGGCATACTGGAAGATCGAGACGGTGAGCGACGCCAGGGGTCCGTTCATGTCCGTGGAGAAAAAGGCGTTGTTGAAGGACGTGAACAAGAGCGGCGCGGTTTCACCCGCCACGCGGGCGATGGACAGGATGACGCCCGTCAGGATGCCGGTGGCTGCGCCGCGGTAGACCACCTGGATGATGACCTTGTAATAGGGCGCGCCGAGCGCGAAGGCGGCCTCGCGGATGGTCCAGGGCACGAGCGTCAGCATGTCCTCGGTGGTCCGGAGCACCACGGGGATCATGATGATCGCCAGCGCCACGGCGCCCGCCCATCCGCTGAAATGGTGGAGCGGCCGGACCAGGATGGCGTAGGCGAAGGCGCCGATCACGATGGACGGAACGCTCACCATGATGTCCGCCAGGATGCTGATGACGCGGGCGAAATGCGTGCCCCGCGCATACTCGGCAAGGAAGGTTCCCCCGAGCACTCCCAGGGGGACGCCGATCAGGGTGGCTGCCAGGGTGACCAGGAGCTGGCCGACGAAGGCATGGCGCAGGCCGCCCCCCGTCATTCCCGCCGGGACCGCATCCTTGAGGAAGAGGTCCGGCGTGAGCGCGCCCAGCCCATGGACCAGCACGTCGCCCAGGATGAAGACGAGCCAGAACAGGCCGGCCAAGGCCGCCAGGCCGGAGAGGGAGAGGGCGATGTAGTTTTCTATTTTGCGCGTTTGTTCTCGCGTCATGGCAAAATCAAATTCATTCAACGCAGATCGACGCTGAAAAATACCTGAAAAGGCCGGTAAAGACGGTTGGCTTTACAGCGTAAATCATAACTTCATCATAGTTTTTCAGCGTTGAATTCTCTTATCTCGAATATTTCTTCTCCGCGCGGAGCAGGAAGAGCTTCGCTGTCGCCAGCGCCAGGAAACTCAGGCCGAAGAGCACCAGCGCCAGGTAATAGAGCGACGACAAGTAGAGATCGCTGTCCGCCTCGGCGAACTCGTTCGCCAGGGTCACGGTGATCGTCGATGCCGCGTCGAAGAGCGACGTGGCGATCCGGTGGTTGTTGCCGAGCACGAAGGCGACCGCCATGGTCTCGCCCAAGGCCCGTCCGAGCGAAAGCACCGCGCCGCCGAAAACGCCCAGCTTGGAATAGGGCAGGACCACATCCTTCACCACTTCCCATTGCGTGGCGCCCATGGCATAGGCGGATTCCTTCACCACCGACGGCGTGAGGTTGAAGGAATCGCGGGAGATGCTGGCCGTGAAGGGGATGATCATGATGGCCAGGATCACGCTGGCGGTCAGGAGATCGATGCCCAGGGGCGTGCCGCGGAAGAGCATGCCGAGGACCGGCAGGCTCCCGAACCATTTCTGGAGCGCGGGCTCGATGTATTTCGACATGATCGGCGCAAGCGTAAAGAGACCCCACATGCCGTAGATGATGCTCGGGATCGCGGCCAGGAGCTCGATGGCGGCGCCGATGGGCCCTTTCAGGAAGTTCGGCGCGATCTCGGTCACGAAGATGGCGATGCCGATGGCCGTGGGGATGGCGAAAAGGAGCGCGAAGAAGGTCGTGAGCAGGGTGCCGTAGACGGTGCTTGCTGCGCCGAAAACCTCCTTCACCGGGTTCCATTCCACGGTGAACAGGAAACGGAAGAAGCCGAATTTCCGGATCGCGGGCCAGGACTCGGTCAGGAGCGTCGCCAGGATGCCCAGGATCAGCAGAATGATCGTGAACGACGCGAGGCCGGTGAGCAACGAGAAGAGCAGGTCGGGGATGTTCCGTTTTTTCGCTTCCGTGGTCACGGATGAATGTCGCTCCTCGCAGACAGGCTGGTCGCTACAGCAAGTATATCAGGCTCCGCCGGGAAAGGGAGGAACGCACAAGCCGGGCATCTGCGGTATGAGCCCGGCCTGCGCGTTTCACCGGATTCCTGCGTGCGAAACCTACAGGATGCCGTTCGCCTTCCAGTACCCGCGGATCTTGTCCTTCAGCGTCTTCGGCAGGGGAACGTAGACCAGCTCCTTCGCCTTGGCGTCGCCGTTCTGGAAGGACCAGTCGAAGAACTTCACGACCTTCTTGTTGGCCTCTGTTTTCTCTTTTGCCAGCAGAATGAAGGTCGCGCCGGCGATGGGCCAGGCGTTCTTGCCCGGCGCATTGGTCAGCCAGAGGTAGAAATCCTGCTTCGGATCGAAGGTGCCCGTCTCGGCCGCGTTCTCGAAGGACGCGAAGGACGGCTCGACGAAGGCTCCCGCCTTGTTCTTGAGCTTCGTATGGACCAGGTTGTTCTGCTTTGCATAGGCGAACTCAACGTATCCGATCGAGTTTGCGGTCTTGGCGACGTAATTGGCCACGCCCTCATTGCCTTTGCCGCCGATGCCGACCGGCCAGTTGACCGACGTGCCGCCGCCGACCTTGTCTTTCCATGCCGGGCAGACGCCGCTCAGGTAATCGGTGAAGATCGCCGTGGTGCCGGAGCCGTCGGACCGGTGCACGACCGTAATGTCCGCATCGGGAAGCTTCATGCCGCCGTTCATGGCTTCTATCTGTTTGTCGTTCCACTTCTTGATGTCGCCGAGGAAGATCTTGCAGGCCGTGCTCCCGTCGAGCTTCAATTCGCCTGACTTGACGCCCCCGATGTTCACGACGAAGACCACGCCGCCCACGACCGCGGGGAACTGGAGCAGCTTGCCGGTTGCCAGCTTTTCCGGCTTCTGCGGCGCATCGGAAGCGCCGAAGTCCACGGTCCGTTCGGTGATCTGCTTGATGCCTCCGCCGGAACCGATGGATTGATAGTTCAGCTGAACTCCGGAAATCTTGTTGTACTCGAAGGCCCAGGCTGAATAGACGGGATAGGGGAAACTGGCGCCGGCGCCGTTCAGGGTTTCGGCGGCTTGCGCCGCGAAGAGCGAACTCGACAGAACAACGGCAAGGACGGCAATGCTCAGAATTTTCTTCATACGAATCTCCTTGTATTGATTTGGTAGGAACGTGATACCATCCGATTGTTACAATTATATTACAATCTCTTTACATTCAGATGAAGGCGCTATAACTTGACGACCAATCTTCCATTTTTTTTCACTCAGTTTTCCATTTTATCGCCTTTAAAGCTCGTTTTATGTTGATTTATCTATGTCTTTAATGCATTTAACGGCGCGCTCCCGATAGTTATTGTAGATGATTTGGAAAGATTCGCTGCTCTCTACAGGTGCGTAAAGGCACTGTACCTGTTCGAGCAGCAGCCGCTTGTCCACGCCCGGATGTTCTGCGAGCATACATACAATATCGGTAAAGAGCACGCCGAGTGCAGAAGCAGCCTCAGCACATGCAGTAACCGCTTTTTGCGTGTCTTCGTCCATTGGTTGAGAACCTCCTGAGAAAATTAAGTTAAACTCTGTGTAGATCGTAAGTTATTTGCGATCATTATCTGATACCTAATACACCTCTAATTGCGGGGTTCGTGTGTACGAGTTTCAGTATGACGTTCGCAATATATCCTTCTCCATCGAACTGCGGCCTACTGACCTCCGCGTTCAGTGGAACGCCGGAATTGTTGATAACGTTTACCGAAAAGTTTTGTGATGATCCCACGTCGCCTCTGTTGATCCTGTCGAGCGCGGCCACACCCTTGCGCGAGACTACATACTCTCCGGTCTGCAGAATCGCCGGGCGCTCGTCGGAAGACAGCCCGCCGACATGGAACCGGGGAACGTATCCGCCGCTGTGCATGATCAGTCCGCCATCGTGCTCGACAAGCATGTCTCCAATCATACTGGCAACCATCTTCCTTGCGACCATATCAGACATTGCTCTCGAAATGGACATGAGAAAGCTTTTTACATAGTTCCCTAAGCCCTTCAGGTTCCCCGTCATGGCATCAAAGAAGAAATCAGAAAATGCCTGTTCCATCGACTTAGCGGTTTCCTGTGCGAGAGTGACACCCTCTTGAAAGTTTGACCGCGCTGTATCAATATATTGTTTAAAACCTTCGTTCAGTCCTTCGCCTAACGTACCATTGAGTTCACGCAAGGCCAGTTTTAATTGAGTGATATTTTTAATGGTATCATCGATTTCTTTCTGCTTTGCTGCTCGTGCATTTTCATCATCTATTAGCGAAAGATTCTCCTTCTGAACCGTTAACAGCTCTTCAGCCAGCCGCAATCGTTGTTCCGCCGCATTGACGTGAGAAACCTCACGCTGCATCTCTTGCACGTCTAATTCTGCCATTTTCTGACGAATGGCACTCTCACGTGCTTTCATATGCGTAGTGTATTCAAGGCGATCGCTCGCGCTATTTCCGGTTGTCTGTGTATCATGAGGGGGCGTTTTTTCATCGGAGGCTGACTCACCTGTCTTTCCGAATGCTGACTTGAAATAATCCTTTGTCATGTTCTTCAATTTTTGGAAATCGGCCTCGGTCTTTGCGAGCGTATCGTCCTTCACAACACCGATCCAGTTCAGGGCTTTCTGCACAAGCATCATCAGACCCATGATGCCAGCCACTGCCCCGGTCATGATCCCCATCACCACGTCCACAGTACCGGTGGTCAGGGACTTGATCCCGCTGATCACGCTCCAGATCGCGCCGCCGATCTTCTCCTTCACATCGTTCCAGAGCGCCTTCAGCTTCTGGATCTTCTCCGCGCTGTTTTCCTGGATCTCGCCGAACTGCTGCGTCTGTTTGCCCGCGTTCTCCATAGCCAGGGCGTAGAGATCAACCTCGGTCACACCCATGGCCGTGGCTTCG
>JAKAHZ010000061.1 GCA_021814615.1 Nitrospirota bacterium
TTTTGACGTACGCGATCGCAGCAGCTCCGCCCTTTCTGCGGAGAAGATAATCCTTGAACCGCTGCGATTGATTGTGTTAAATTTGACACACTTTAGGAGAATCCTTACAATGACCATCTTTTCAAGACCCATCGTTCTGGCTGTTGTATTTCTTGTCATAGCGGCGTCGGCCTCCGGGGCTGCGGAGATCCCGTCTGCAAAGGACTACCGCTCTGCGAACGCGTTGTTCGCCGCACGAAAATACCAGGAAGCCCTTGTTCTCTACAAGAAAGCTCTTGTTGCCCCGCCCCAGCAGGTGCCGGCCGGAGATATCCATGCGCGGATCGGAGACTCCTATTTCAACCTCGGCAATTTCCGGGGAGCACTGGAATCCTACCGGCTGGCAATGCAGGATAAGAACACCACCGATCGCGCTCAGACGCAATACTGGGTCGGGTTTTGCTGCTATCTGACAGGCCGGGACAGCGAAGCGGTCACGGAACTTCTGAAGGTGCCGTCCCAGTATCCGCAGGCAGCTGCCTGGGGCACGACGGCCTATTACTGGGCAGGCCGCGCAAGCGAGCGGATGGGCAAGAAGGAGCAGGCCGCGGAGTATTATAAAAAGGCCGGCGGAAACGGAAAGACGACGCAGGCGCGGTTCGCGCAGAAGAAGGCGGATTCGGTTAACAAGAAGTAGCAAGTTGCCGGGGCCTGGGTGGCCCCCGATCTTTTATGCTGAAAGAACTCTCCATCAAGAACCTCGCGATCATCGACCGGCTCACGGTCGAGTTCAGCGGCGGACTGACGGTGCTCACCGGTGAGACCGGCGCGGGCAAGTCGATCGTTGTCGATGCCCTGGGCCTGGCGCTCGGCGACCGGGCGAGCTCCGATCTGGTCCGTTCGGGAAGCGACGAGGCGGTCGTGGAAGCCTCTTTCGATTTGAACGGCAAAGGACCGGTGCGCGTCCGAGAACTGCTGTCGGAGCAAGGGATCACGGTGGAGCCGAGCGAGGACCTGATAGTCCGGCGCGTGATCTCGGCAGCGGGCAAGAGCAAGGTCTACGTGAACGGCAGCCAGGTCTCGCTTGCCACGCTGTCTTCCGTCGGTGCCCTGCTTGCGGATATCCACGGCCAGCACGAGCACCAGTCGCTCCTCTCCCCGGAGCAGCAACTGGACATGCTCGACGCCTTCGGCGGCCTCCTTCCGCTCCGCGAGGCGGTTGGAGCGCTGGCAGGCCGGAGCCACGCGCTCCGGAAGGAGCTTGCCGACCTGGAGGCAGGCGAACGGGAGCGGGCGCAGCGCGAAGACCTGCTCCGCTACCAGGTGCAGGAGATCGAGGGGGCGCGGATCGCCGAAGGCGAGGACGAGTCGCTGGCGGCAGAGCAGCGGGTGCTGGCGAACGCGGAGAAGCTCGCCGGCCTCGCATCCGCGGCCGACGACGCGCTCTATTCCTCCGACAGCTCCGCGCTCGCCGCGCTCAAGCGGGCCATCGGCAATCTGCGGGACATCGCAGCCATCGATCCGGCGCTTGCCCCGCAGCTGGATCTGCTCGAATCGGGCAGGGCGCAGATCGAGGAGGCGGCGAGGGAGATCGCGTCCTATGCCGAGCGCGTGGAGTTCGATCCCGCCCGGCTCGACGAGGTCGGCGACCGCATCGACCTGCTCCAGAAGCTCAAGAAGAAATACGGCGCATCGCTGGCCGAGGTCACCGCTTTCGGCGGCACGGCTGCCGCCGAGCTGGCGCGGATCGAGGGCCGGAGCGGAGAGATGGCGCGGCTCAGCCGGGAGATCGAAGCGCTCAAGAGCGAACTGACGCAGAAGGCGAAGGAACTGACGAAGAAACGGACCGCTGCCGGCCGGGAACTGGAAAAGAAGGTCGAGGCCGAGTTGGGCCACCTCGCCATGAAGCGGACGACCTTCGCCGTCAGGATCAGCCAGGAGCCGGGCGAGGACACGAGTGACGGCCATCGCGTGGGGCCGAAGGGCGCGGACCGCGCGGATTTCCTGATCTCGGCCAATCCGGGCGAGGAGCCCCGTCCGCTGGCGAAGATCGCATCGGGCGGCGAGCTGTCGCGCATCATGCTCGCCCTGAAGACGATCCTCGTCGAAGGGGACCCCATCCCCACGCTCGTGTTCGACGAGGTGGACGCAGGCATCGGCGGGGCCGTTGCCGAGGAAGTGGGGCGGAAGCTCCGGCGGATCGCGGGCAAACGGCAGGTCTTCTGCATCACCCACCTGGCCCAGATCGCCAGCATGGCGACGAGCCATTACGGCGTGGCAAAATCGGTGAAGAAGGACCGCACCTCCACGGAAGTGCGCCGCCTGGACGAGAAGGAGCGCGTGGACGAGATCGCGCGGATGCTGGGCGGCAAGACGATCACCGACGCTACGCTCAAGCACGCCGCCGAGATGATCGCCAGCGGCGCCGCGTGAATCGCTGCGGGATGCCATCAATCGACTGAGGTCTGTTATGGGAATGATCGTTATCAGCAAAGAGTACTGCAAGGGCTGCGAGCTCTGCACCACCGCCTGCACGTTCAAACTCCTGCGGCTCGGCAAGGAGTTCAACCGGAAGGGATACTACGTCGTTGAGTTCGCCGATCCTGACGGCAAATGCACGGGCTGCGGACTCTGCGCGGAGATGTGCCCCGACGTGGCGATCGAGGTCTGGAAAGAGAAAAAGAAGAAAAGTTAGACATGCTTTGACGGGATGCCAGATGTACCGGAGCGACGTCCGAAGAAAGGTTTTGAAAGCCAATGACTAAAGTTCTGATCACGGGCAATGAGGCCCTCGCCGAATCCGCCGTCCGTGCCGGCTGCAGGCGCTATTTCGGCTATCCCATCACGCCGCAGAACGAGATCCCCGAGTACCTTTCCCGCCGCATGCCCGAAGTGGGCGGGACCTTCCTGCAGGCGGAGAGCGAACTCGCCGCCATCAACATGGTCTACGGCGCTTCGGCGGTGGGAGAGCGGGCCATGACCTCGTCGTCCTCCCCCGGCATCAGCCTCATGCAGGAGGCGCTCTCGTTCATGGCGGCATCGGAGCTGCCGGCGGTGATCGTGAACATGCAGCGCGGCGGACCGGGGCTGGGGAACATCTCCGCATCCCAGGCAGATTATTTCCAGGCCGTCAAAGGCGGAGGGCACGGGGACTACCGGCTGCTCGTCTACGCGCCGGCGAACCTGCAGGAGATCGCTGACCTTACGGTCAAGGCATTCGAGAAGGCCGACGAGTACCGCACGCCGGTCATGATCCTGGGCGACGGCGTGCTGGGCCAGATGATGGAGCCTGTGGAACTGCCCGAGGTGGCGCCAAAGCACGCGGCAAAGCCTTGGGCCCTGACCGGAGCGTCCAAGGGGCAGCCGGGCAAGGTCATCCGCTCGCTCTTCATGCTGCCCGGCGAGGACGGCATGCTGGAACAGCACAATTACCGGCTCCAGGAGAAGTACGACCGCATGGCGGAACGGGAGGTCATGGTCGAGCAGTTTCGGATGGATGACGCCGAGTTCGCCGTCGTCGCATACGGCACGGCTGCCCGCATCGCCAAGTCCGCTGTTGCCGCCGCGCGCGAGGATGACCTGCGCGTCGGTCTGATCCGGCCCATCACGCTTTTCCCTTTCCCCTCGACTGCGATCTTTGCAGCGGCAGGGAAGATCAAGAAATTCCTGGTCGTGGAGATGAACCTTGGCCAGATGGTGGAGGATGTGCGGCTTGCGGTGAACGGCAAGGCGCCCGTCTCGTTCTACGGCAGGCCGGGCGGTGCGATCGTGGAGGTTGAGGACATTGCCCAGGCGATCAAGAATCTGAAGTAGCGGCGGGAGGCGATATATGAAGCGGATCAAGAGCGTACTCGATCTGATCGGCAACACGCCGATGGTAAGGCTTGCTAAACTTGCCGGCCAGTCGGATGCCGAGGTCTGGGTGAAGCTCGAAAGTTTCAATCCCGGCGGCAGCGTGAAGGACCGCATCGCCCTGGCCATGATCGAAGACGCCGAACAGCGGGGGAAGCTCAGGAAGTGCATGAAGATCGTTGAGCCCACGAGCGGCAACACGGGCATCGGCCTCGCCCTCGTCGCCGCGGTCAAGGGCTACACGATGGTCCTGACCATGCCCGAATCCATGAGCATGGAGCGCCGGCAGCTCCTGCAGGCCTACGGCGCAGAGCTGGTGCTGACCCCTGCGGCAAAAGGCATGCAGGGAGCTGTTGACAAGGCTGTTGAGATCGCCGGCGCGGGCACGGAGTATTTCATGCCGCAACAGTTCGAGAACCCTTCCAATCCCCTGGTCCACCGCCGGACGACGGCAAGGGAGATCCTGGATTTCATGGGCGGAAAGCGCATCGATGCTTTCGTTGCCGGAGTCGGCACCGGCGGGACGATCACCGGCGTGGGTGAGGTGCTCCGGAAGAAGGTGAAGGGCGTTCGCATCTACGCTGTCGAGCCGGCTGCATCGCCGCTTTTGTCCGGCGGCAAGGCCGGCCCCCATCCCATCCAGGGGATCGGCGCGAACTTCATACCCAGGATCCTGAACACCAAGGTGTACGACGAGGTCATCCCGGTGAGCGCCGATGACGCGAAGGGAACGGCGAAACGGCTGGCAAAGGAGGAAGGCCTGTTCGTGGGCGTATCTTCCGGCGCCGCGTGCTGGGCTGCGCTCCAGGTGGCTGCAAAGCTCGGCAAGGGCAGGCGCGTGGTCACCATTCTGCCCGACGGCGGCGACCGGTATCTCTCTATGGGCGTGTTCGGGGACCCTGCCGTGAAGTAGACCGAGACGGATATGATGAACTTCCTGCGGCGCGCATTGAACATCCTGGTCAGGCCCCGGTCCGAATGGCGGATCATCAAAGCGGAGCGGACCTCCACGGCCGCGCTCTTCTTCAGCTATATCCTGGCGATCTGCGGCATCCAGCTTCTGGCCAACCTGGCGCTGAGCGCGCAGCCCTTCGCGGGGTCTGCGGGGCCGAAGCTCCTGGGCCTCTTCACCTGGCGGGACCTGGTGCTCGCCCTGCTTGCCTTCATCGAGAACATCATCAATATCTTCGTCTTCGGCGCGATCCTGAACGCGATCTGCTCCCGATTCATCGCTCAAACCGGCCGCACGGCGGGATACAAGATCGCCGCTTACGCTTCCACGGTTCTCGTCATCCCCATTCTCTTTCTCGCCGCGCCGACGTGGTTTTTTAAGGCCGTCGCCATTGCATCGATCGTGTACTTCATCTACCTGGTCTATCTGGCGGTCGTGATCGTCATGGACATCCCGGGAAAGCCTGCTGCCTGGTACGCGTCTGGCTCCCTGGCCGCCGCGATCGCGGCGCTCTGGATCGTGGACTCGGCCTTCGACCGGTTCATCGATTATGTGAACACCGCGCTGAACGGCGCTGCCCACGGGATGCATTGACGTTGTGACCCATCCCCCCTTTCCATCTCCTCCTTGAAGGGGGAGACACGATGATTTCGCCCTCCCTTTCAAGGGAAGGGCAGCGTGGGGATGGGTTTTTAAAGGAAATTCTCTCCTTTGCAGCAGAGGACACTCATGCAGCGTATTTACCTCGACTATAACGCCAGCACGCCCATAGCGCCCGCGGTGCTCGATGCAATGATGCCGTACCTCACGACGAAGTACGGCAATCCCTCATCATCCCACAGTTTCGGCGTGGACTGCCGCGCAGGGCTTGAGCAAGCGCGCGAGCGGCTCGCGAACCTCCTGGGCTGCGAAGCATCGGAGGTCTTTTTCACGAGCGGCGCCACGGAGTCGAACAACACGGTGATCAAGGGTCTTGCCAAGGCAGCCGGCAAGGGCAAACACTTCATCACCTCGGCATTCGAGCATCCGGCAGTGCTTGAACCCATGAAGAACCTGGAGCGGTTCAGGTACGCGGTGACTTATCTGCCGGTGGATCGATACGGCTTGATCGATCCCGCTGATCTGGAAAAGGCGATCAGGCCCGAGACCGTGCTCGTTTCGGTCATGCACGCGAACAACGAGGTCGGCACGATCCAGGACATCGCGAGCCTCGCGAAGATCGCGAAAGCGAAGAATGTGCTGTTCCATACCGATGCTGCCCAGAGCGTGGGCAAGATCGCCGCGAAGGTGGATGCACTGGGCGTGGATTTCCTGACCGTTGCAGGCCACAAGTTCTATGCGCCCAAGGGCGTCGGCGCGCTCTACATCCGGCAGGGGCGGAAGGTGCCGCCCTTGATGCTGGGCGCGGGCCACGAGCGCGGCATGCGGCCGGGTACGGAGAATCTCGCGAGTATTGTCGGACTCGGCGCTGCAGCTGAGCTCGCCATGCCGATCCTGGAGAGCGAGGGACAGCGCCAGAGGAAACTGGGCCAGCGGCTTTTCGATGGACTGAGGCAGGCAGGATTTCAGGTACACTTGAACGGCCATCCGGAGAAGCGGCTGCCGAACACCTGGAGCATCGCCTTCGAAGGGTACGATACTACCGAAGTCATGGAGGCATTGGGGAGGGACATCGCGGTCTCTGCGGGCGCTGCCTGCCACGGCGACCAGGTCTCGGCATCCCATGTGCTCGTGGCCATGGGCGTGCCGGAAACGCTCAGCCGCGGAACGATCCGCTTCAGCCTGGGCAGGGAGACAACGGAAGCGGAGATCGATGAGGTGGTGCAGAGGCTGAAAGAGCGGCTGAAGGTAAGATAAGACGGATTGAACCGGCGCCAAGTACGTGGATACAATTAAACGCTGAAAAGGCTATGAGAAAATCTATGACGTACGCTGATACGGTATCAGGATTCTTCATACTTTCTCAGCGTCAATCAGCGTTGAATGATATTTCCTGAATTGATTTTCTATCTATAGCTCACGAAGATCGCGAAGCGCACGAAGAAATGAAGGCAGCGTAATACCGCGAAGGCGCCAAGTAGCGAAGGAATGCGATAGAATATCTGTCATTGCGAGCGACCGAAGGGAGCGCGGCAATCTCGTAGTTTAAGCGAAAATGAGTCAAGGAGGTATGTGCTATGCACGGAATGAAAGAGATCATCCGAGAAGCAGAGAGCCTTCCTATCGAAGAACGCGCCTTGGTCATTGACTCTCTGCTCAGATCCCTCAATCCCCCTGATCAAGCAATTGACACCGCTTGGATTTCGGTGGCAAAGCGGAGATTGGCAGAGCTGCGTTCCGGAAAGGCGGCCGCTGTTTCGGGGAGTGATGTGTTCTCGAAGGTCAGGGAGCGCTTTGAGAAATGAAGTTCTCATTCCATCCGGAGGCGGTGGCGGAGTTCTACAGCGCCATTGACTATTACGAAAGTTGCGAGCTTGGACTCGGTTATGATTTTTCGTTGGAAGTGTATGATGGAATTCAGAGCATCCTGCGTGCTCCGACAGTCTGGCCGATCATGGTAGGCGATGTCAGAAGACGGCTTGTTAATCGATTCCCCTACGGCATTTTGTACGCAGTCGAAAACGATGATGTCTTTGTGCTTGCTATAATGCATCTGCGGCGCGACCCGGATTTCTGGAAGGACAGGCGAGATTGATATCGCGATGCTTTTCCCCGAAGCGCGATGAATGCGCAGGAATTACTATCAGCCGTCATTGCGAGCGACCGAAGGGAGCGCGGCAATCTCGTAGTTAGAGCTGAGTAATATGGATAATTTTCAGCAATACGATATTATCAGTATCCGCCGCGTCAACCGGCAATTTACTTTGGACGAGTGCAAGCCCGGGGGGAGAACGCCGGAAGTCGGGGACGAGGCAACGATCATTGAGGTTTATGCGAATCCGGGGTTGGGCTATGAATTGGAGTGTGTAAGCAAATCCGGCGAGACAGAATGGCTTATTTCGATCAGCCCAGACGATCTTGATATGGAGGTTGTCGGCAGGTATCCGGCGTTAAATGATGCGAATTGTGCATTACTCAAGACTACCACTAGGGGTGTTGAGGCCATTTCTATAGTCGGACTTCTTGAGGCACATAACATAAAGGCATCTACTATCTCGGAAGGCACTTCTCCCGTTAGTGGACGACTGGATGGATCTCTTCCCTTGTATAAAATATTTGTGGCGGAAGAGATGCTTACCGAAGCTCGTAGGTTGATAGCTTCGCAGAATACTGAAAACGATCGCGAATGGAGTGAATATAAAAAGAACGAAGAGAGAAAGGGAAAGATCGGAGGCAGAATATTGTGTCTGCTTGGCGCGATATTTTTTTATCTTCTGCCGCATTTTTCCTCATCAAAAGCCGATCCTTTAATAAAATACGCTATGCAAGCTGCCGCGCTTTTCTTTGTACTGCTTCTGGTCTTCTCGTTCTATGAAGGCAAGGCCGGATCACGGAGATAATCAATTGTAGGTAGGGTAGAGCAACGCGAAACCCGACGATTTCACGTATCGACATTTGAATTTATTTAAACACTATGCCGACCGAAATCATTCTCATCGTTGACGACGAAGAGCCGATCCGCAAGTCCCTCCAGGGGATCCTGATGGACGAGGGCTACGAGGTCGCGTCCGCGGCGTCGGGCAAGGAGGCGCTCGACCTGCTTGCAGAGGTCCAGCCAGCCCTGGCGCTCCTGGATATCGCCATGCCCGGGATGGACGGGATCGAGACGCTCCGCCGGTTCCGCGAAGCGCGGCCGGAGATGCAGGTGATCATGATCACCGGCCACGGTACGATCGAGACCGCCGTCAAGACGACCAAGATGGGCGCTTACGACTTCATCGAGAAGCCCCTGTCGCTGGAGCGCATCTCGCTTGCTGTCCGTCACGGTCTGGAGGAATACCGCCTCCGCCAGGAGAACGAGACGCTCAAAAGGAGCATCGAGCGGCGCTACCAGATCGTGGGCGAGAGCCCGACGATCACGCAGCTGAAGCGCCAAATCGCGCTCGCGGGCCCCACGAACGGCTGGGTGCTGATCCACGGAGAGAGCGGGTCGGGCAAGGAACTGGTCGCCCGGGCGATCCACAAGGCGAGCAAACGGGCCGGCGGACCCTTCGTGGAGGTGAACTGCGCGGCCATCCCGCAGGAGCTGATCGAGAGCGAGCTCTTCGGTCACGAGAAGGGCGCTTTCACCGGCGCCATCGCGATGAAGCGCGGCAGGTTCGAGCTCGCCGACAAAGGGACCATCTTCCTGGACGAGATCGGGGACATGAGCCTTGCCACGCAGGCCAAGGTCCTGCGGGTGCTCGAAGGAAGGGAATTCCAGCGCGTGGGCGGCACGAAGACGCTCCGCGTCGATGTGCGTGTGATCGCCGCGTCGAACAAGGACCTGGCCGCCGAGATCACCAGGGGGGCGTTCCGCGAGGACCTCTTCTACCGCCTGAACGTGGTGCCCATGGATGTGCCGCCGCTCCGCGAGCGCCGGGAGGACATCCCGCTTCTGGTGACGCACTTCCTGCAGGAGTTCGCGGCCGAGTACGGCCAGAAGCCGAAGACCGTGGAGCCCGCGGCAATGGAGCTCTTCCTTCGCTATCCCTGGAACGGCAACGTGCGGGAGCTCAGGAACTTCATCGAGCGGCTGATCATCATGGTTCCCGGCCCCGCCATCGCCGCTGCCGAGGTCCCGCCGCCGGTGAGCCGTCCGCAGGCGGAGCGGCCTGCTGCGGGCCGCGACGGTCTTTCCACTTTCCTCGGCATCCCCACGCTGCGCGAGGCGCGCTCGGCCTTCGAACGGGAATTCATCATCAAGAAGCTCAAGGAGAATAACGGCAACGTGAGCAAGACAGCGGACGAGATCGACGTGGAGCGGAGCAACCTGCACAGAAAGATCAAGGCGCTGGGAATCGAAACGGAGTAAGTAAAACAGACGCGGGGACACGGAGACGGGGAGAAGCGGAGGAAGATCGACAAGACGACAAGGCGACATGGCGACAAGACGAAGAACCTCTTCTGTCTCCTGACTTCTGGCTTCTGACTCCTGCATTATCATGATCCATACCATCGACCTCAAGAAGCAGTTCGGCAGCGTCGAAGCGGTGAAGGGCATCAATGTGACCGTGGAAAAGGGCGAGGTCTTCGGTCTTCTGGGCCCCAACGGCGCGGGAAAGACCACGACCATCCGCATGCTGACCACGCTCTCGGCGCCGACCTCGGGCACGGCGACTGTGGACGGACACGACATCCGGCAAAATTCGCTTGCGGTCAAGAAAGCGATCGGCGTGGTCCCCCAGATGCTGAACCTCGACATCGACCTGACCGCTGCGGAGAACCTGGAATACCACGGCAGGCTTCACCGGATGGAACAACAGGACCGGATGGCCCGCACAGAGGAGCTGCTCCGTTTCGTGGGGCTCTGGGACAAACGGGACACGAACGTGGAACACCTTTCCGGCGGCATGCGGCGGCGGCTCCTGATCGCGCGGGGCCTGATGCACCGTCCCCGCGTCGTGTTCATGGACGAGCCCACCGTGGGGCTCGATCCCCAGGCGCGCCACATGATCTGGGGCATGATCGAGGATCTGAAGCGGAGCGGCATCACCATCATGCTCACGACCCATTACATCGAGGAAGCGGACCGGCTCTGCGACCGCGTTGCCGTCATGCGCCAGGGCAAGATCATCGCGCTTGGCGCGCCGGCGGACTTGAAGGCCGTGATCGGCAAATATGTGCTTGAATGCCTTGGGCGGCACGACCTGGTGCGCCGCTTCCTCTGGAGCCGCGAGGAAGCCCTGGAAGCGGGCAAGAGCATGGGCTGCGATGTGGTGGTGCGCGACGTGACGCTCGAGGACGTGTTCATCGAGCTGACGGGCGAGCGGATCGAAGGGTGAACGGCAGGAGACAGGAGCCAGCATCCAGGAGCCAGAAGGGAACCCCGCGGTTCTTCTGAATCCTGGCTCCTGATAACTGACTCCTGAATCTTATGAATTTCTATCCTATCTTCTGGAAAGACATGCTGCTCATCCGCAGGAAGCCCTGGAAGTTCCTTGCGTCGAGCATGATCATGCCGCTGCTCTATCTCGTTACCTTCGGCTGGGGCCTGGGGCGGGGCATGCAGGTTGCCGGCGGGACCTATCTGGACTTCGTGCTGCCCGGGCTTCTGGTCATGTCGGCCATGAACAACAGCTTCGGCCCGGTCTCCACGTCGGTGAACGTGAGCAAGCTCTACACCAAGACGATCGAGGAAGTGCTCGTCTCTCCGGTGGGCCCCTGGTCCATCGCTCTGGGCAGGGCGCTTACCGGCCTGGTACGGGGGCTTTTCTCCGCCCTGCTGCTGTTGATCGTGGGCCTGGTCTCGGGAGTGCATCTGTCGCTCTCGCCGCTCTTCTTCCTGGTCCTGGTGCTTACGTCCTTCTGCTTCGCCTGCGCCGCGGTTGCAGCGGCGATGATCGCCAAGTCCCATGAGGACATGTCCAACTTCAACAGCTTCGTGATCGTGCCCATGTCCTTTCTTTCCGGCACCTTCTTCACGCCCGACAAGCTGCCGGAGCCCTTTCAGAGCGCTGTCCTGATCTATCCCCTGACCCACGCGAATATCGTGCTCCGGACGCTCGCTGCGGGCGGCAACCCGTCGATCCTGTCGCTCGCCGTGCTCGCGCTGTACACGGCGTTTTTCTACTATCTCGCGGGGATCACGGTGAAGCGGGTCTCGTGATGGGAAATTCGTAAAACTTGCCGCGAAGACACGAAGTCGCGAAGGAGAACAAACAGGGGCTCTTCTTGCATTCTTAGCGTCTTCGTGCCTTCGTGGGGAAAGAAAAACATGGCCTCAGCCTTCACGCATAGTTTCGTTGCCCTTACCGGCGGCAAGATCGCTTTTGCCGAGCGCATGCCGGTCGGCTTCTGGATCACGGGGATCGTCTGCGCTCTCCTGCCGGACATCGATGTGATCGGGTTCTATCTCGGCATCCACTACCGCGATACCTTCGGCCACCGGGGATTCACCCATTCACTGCTCTTCGCCGCTCTCGTCAGCCTGCTCGCAATGCTCGTTGTTTTCCGGAAGGAGCCTCGCTTCACGAGAACGTGGTGGTCGCTCACTGCCTATTTCTTCCTTGTTTCCGCGTCCCACGGCGTGCTCGATGCCATGACCAGCGGCGGAACGGGCATAGCCTTCTTCAGTCCCTTCGTCAAGACGCGGTACTTCCTGCCCTGGAGGCCGCTCGTGGTCTCGCCCATCGGCGTTTACGGATTCTTCAGCCGCTGGGGATGGCGAGTCATCAGGAGCGAGCTGCTCTGGATCTGGCTGCCGATGATCTCGCTTCTGGCCGCAGCCACCTTGCGGCGCAGGATGCATCAATCCTCCCGTTCCTGAAGGTCCCGGGAACCGGCCTTTTCCCTGATTCCAATTGACATTTCCCCGCCTGGGGGCTAATATTTGAATCTGCGTGTCTTAAGCGAAACAAGCCGTATTTTCAGGATTTTTTGCGATATGCCGAAGGTACAATTCATTTTTGCGATCCATAACCACCAGCCGGTGGGGAACTTCGACTCGGTGGCAGAGGAGGCCTATCAGAAGTCCTATCTGCCCTTCATCAACCTGCTGAAGAACCACCCCTCGATCAAGGTAACGCTCCACTACACGGGCATCCTCTATCATTTCTTCGAACGCAAGCATCCCGAGTTTCTCGACGCGCTGCGCGAGCTCGCCGCTGCGGGCCGCGCCGAGATCCTTTCCGGCGGATTCTACGAGCCCGTGCTGGCCATCCTTCCTGACAAGGACAAGTTGGGCCAGATCAAGGCATTGTCCGGATACATCGGCAAGAACCTGGGATACGATCCCAAGGGCATGTGGCTGGCCGAGCGCGTCTGGGAGCCTCATCTGCCGCGGCCGATTGCCGAAGCGGGAATCGACCATGTGGTGGTCGACGATTTCCATTTCAAGATGGCGGGTTTGCGCGACCCGGACCTGGACGGTTATTTTCTGACCGAGGAGCAGGGCAGCATCGTCCGCGTCTTTCCGGGCAGCGAGAAGCTGCGCTATCTCATTCCCTTTCACAAGCCCGAAGAGACCATCGAGTTCCTCGGCACCCTCAAATCAACGGAGCGGAACCGGCTCGCGGTCATGGCCGACGACGGGGAGAAGTTCGGCGTCTGGCCCGAGACGTACCGCACGGTGTACGAGGAGGGGTGGCTCGAACAGTTCTTCTCGCTCCTCGAGAAGAACAGCGACTGGATCGAGACAACCACCTTTTCCGCCTATCTTGCCAAGGAGCCTGCGCGCGGCAGGATCTATCTTCCCACGGCGTCCTACATGGAAATGGGCGAGTGGGCGTTGCCCACGTCGACCATGGCGGAGTACTGCGACGCGCTGAAGGCGGTCAAGCAGCTGCCGGATGGCGGGAAGATCCGTCCGTTCTTGAAGGGCGGCATCTGGCGAAACTTCCTGGCAAAATATCCCGAGAGCAACCACCTGCACAAGCGCATGCTCATGGTGAGCCGCAAGGTGCACGCCGCGCTGGAGAACGGGAACAGCAGGCTCACGAAAGAGCAGGAGCGCATGCTCGACCATCTCTACCAGAGCCAGTGCAACGACGCCTACTGGCACGGCGTGTTCGGCGGTCTCTATCTGCCCCACCTCAGATCAGCCCTCTATGAGCATCTCATCCAGGCGGAGCTGCTTGCGGACAAGGCGCTCCTGGCAGGGGGCCGGGGCAAGGGAGCGGGCGCGGCGAAAAAGGGGCAGGCATCGTGGATCGAGATCGAGCGGGATGATTTCGACCGCGACGGAAGCGAAGAACTGATGCTGGACAGCGGCCTCTTGAACGTCTTCGTGGACCCTCGGGACGGCGGCAGGATCACGGAGCTGGACTGGAAACCGCGCTCCTTCAACCTCATGAACGGCCTCACCCGGCGGCGCGAGGGCTACCATGACAGGATCGCTCATGCCGGCAAGGACACGGGCGAGGCAAAGACGATCCATGAGCGCGTGGTCGTGAAGGAGGAAGGACTGCAGCATCACCTGCAGTACGACTGGTACACGCGGGCGTCGCTCCTGGACCACTTCCTCGAATCGGGCGTGGACCTGGGCGGGTTCATGCGGTCCGAGTATTATGAAGCGGGCGATTTCATCCTGGGCGACTACAGCGCCACGGCCCGGAAGCAGGGGGGGCAGGCCGAGGTCGTCCTCGAACGGGAGGGCACTGCCGAGGGGCTCAAGACCAGGGTGCGCAAGAAGATCGTCATGACCGCAGCAGATCCCGAGGCCGTCGTCTTCTACGAGATCACGAACCGTGACGGCGAGGAGCTGAACACGACGTTCGGCAGCGAGTTCAACATCTCTCTCCTTGCCGGGAACGCCCACGACCGGTACTACGAGATCCCGGGCCATGTGCTGGACAAACGGAACCTGGCCTCAACCGGCGAAACGAACAATGTCGGAGAGGTGCGGCTGGTGGATGAGTGGCTGAAGCTCACGCTGTCGCTCTCCTTCACCCAGCCCGCCATCCTCTGGCGGGCGCCTGTCGAGACGGTATCGCAGTCCGAAGCAGGATTCGAGCGGGTGTACCAGAGCTCGATGGTCATGCCGCTCTGGCGCATTTCGCTGGCGCCGGGCGCGACCTGGCGGACCGAGATTCGCGTCCGGATCTCCTGATCCGTGGAAAATATTTACCACGAAACACACGAAGATAATGAAACCCGGTTTCTTCCTTTGTCTCTTCCGTATTCGTGACTATCGTGGTGCAAAGGTTTAGGTTCCTGTTTGACCGGGCTAGGTTTAGGGCTGTTCGAAATGCATCCGGAATGGGAGAGGAAATGAACAGAATTATTCGTGCCATCATTGCGGTGCTCATGCTTGCGACGGCGGCGTTCGCCTTTGACAAGCCGCTGGGGCCGGAAGAGTTCACGTCAGTCGACGATCTGGCCTTCGCCATTTCGTCCTATTTCCCGAAGATCCAGGGCACGGTCAAGGCGATCCAGGGCGAAAGCCTCACGATATCGCTCGGCAGAAAGGACGGGACGGTCCCCGGCATGGTCCTGTCGCTCTGGCGGGAAGGCGCCGACATCCTGCATCCCGTGACGGGCGCGGTTATCGGCAAAGCCGAAGAGGAGATCGGCAGCATCCAGGTGACGGCTGTTGCCGAAGCGACAAGCACCGCAGTCATGAAGAGCAGGAAGAAGGACCCCCAGGCAGGCGACCGCTGCCGTCTCACGCCGAAGAAGATCAACCTGGCGGTGCTGCCCCTGGGCTCCGAGCGGCCCGACGTGGTGCAGGGCCTCGTGGACCGGCTGAACGAGCAGGGACGGTTCACGGTTTTCGACCAGAAGAAGACCGCCGAGTTCCTGAAGACCCGGAAGCAGCGCGATCCCTCGCTCGTGACGGAGCTCGCCAGCGCCTATAATCTCGACGCCGTTGCGGCGCTTACCCTGATCCCCGCTGACGGCAAGCTCCTGGTCGCCTGCCGGCTCTATTACGGCGATCAGACCCAGCCCCTCGATACGATCGTGGCGATGCTTGCGCTCACTTCCAAGCGCGAGGCCCTGGGCGATGTGCGGCCTTTCTTCGCCCCGGTGATCGACACGGGCGAGCGCACGCCCGATCTGCCGGCTGCTGCGCGGTACCTGGCCGTTGCCGATGTGGACGGCGACGGGGCGCCGGAATACATTCTCTCCGACGAAACGAAACTGCGTGTGCTTCGCTTGGAAGCCGCGGGATGGAAGGAACTCTGGTCCGAGGCGGTGCCGTCCGCCGAGCAGGGGATGCAGCAGATCAGGATCGACGCCGCCGACGTGAACGGCAACGGCAAAGCGGAGATCTTCGTGACCCGCATGCTGGGATCAGCGGTCTCGTCGTACGTCATCGAATATCAGGACGGCATGTTCCGGCGCATTGCCGACCTTCCCGGGTTCCTGCGCGTGGTGTCCGTGACCGGCAAAGGGAGCGTGCTCGTCGGCCAGGATTACAACCCCGACAAGTTCTTCTCCGGCTTGCCGAAGGAGTACCGGTGGAACGGCAAGACCTATGAGGCGGGGAACCCGCTGCCTGTTCCCAAGGGAATGGGGATCTACGATTTTGTGTTTGCCGAGCTCGGCGACCGCCAGCCGGTGCTGGTCGCATTCGACGCCGAGGACCATCTCGTGGTCTACAGCGGCGGCTCGCCGGTCTGGAGGAGCGAAGAACAGTACTTCGCCGTGGATACGGTGGTGACCAAGCCGCTCACCGGCCTCGATGCCCTGGGATCGGACCGGCCCGATTATTTCCGCATGGCGGGAGCGGTGGACACCACGCGCCAAGTGCATCTGCACGGCAGGATGGTCGCCGCCGATATCGACGGGAACGGCCGGGACGAGATCATCATCGCCCGCAACAAGAAGCAGTCGCTGATCACGTCCTACAGCGACGGCGAGGTCCATGTCCTCGTCTGGACGGGATCGCGCTTCGAGCCGCGCTGGAACGTGAAGGACCTGCCGGGCGCGGTGCTGGACGTGGCGTTTCTCCGGCAGGACAAGGTGCCGCCTGTGCAGGCGCTGCTCCGCATTTCCGGAGGGGTTTTCGGCAAGGACGTATTCCGCATCGAACGGTACGCGGGTAAGTGATCCGAAGGACGGGAAGGGAATTTTTCAGGGGATGATGAAAAAGAAGGAAGCGACGCTCGCAGAGCTGCGCGCGGGGATCGACCGCGACAGCCTGCCGAAACATATTGCGATCATCATGGACGGGAACGGCCGGTGGGCGCAGCGGCGCGGCATGCCGCGGGTCTTCGGCCACAAGCGGGGAGCCGAGCGCGTGCGGGCGGTGGTCGAGCAGTGCCGCAAGCTGGGCGTCGAGGTGCTCACGCTCTATGCCTTCTCCGACGAGAACTGGCGCCGGCCGGAGAAGGAGGTCAGTTTCCTCATGAACATGCTGGGGGGCTATCTCCGGTCCGAGATCGCCACGATGAAGTCCAACGGCATCCGCTTCCGGACCGTCGGACGGACCGAACGGCTGCCGAAGACCGCGCAGCAGTGGGTCGCCAAGGCCATAGACGAGACGGCGGACAACGGGGGCATGGTCCTGAACCTCGCCCTGTCCTACGGCGGCCGGGGCGAGATCCTGCAGGCGATCCGGCGCATGCAGGATGCCGGCGGGATCCCCGCCGACCTGAGCGAACAGCAGTTTTCCGCCTATCTCGACACGGCGGGCCTTCCCGATCCGGACCTGATCATCCGGACGAGCGGGGAGCGCAGGATCAGCAATTTCCTTCTGTGGCAGGCGGCCTACGCCGAACTGTATTTCACCGAAGTGTTCTGGCCGGATTTCGACGAGAAACAGCTGCTGATCGCGCTCTTCGATTACCAGGGGCGGCAGCGGCGGTTCGGCCTGACCGGAGAGCAGGTCGACCGGTCGGCCTCGTCGCGGTCGTCGCGGTAACGGAGACCTGCATGAGCAAAACCCGTGTGCTGACGGGCGCCGCCCTGGTGCCCATTCTCCTCGCCATCGTCTGGTATCTCCCGCCGCTGGTCTTTGCCCTGCTTGCCGTCGGAGGCGCCGCTGTCGGCCAGGCTGAGCTGTATACCATGGCGCGGACGCGGGGCGCGCGGCCGCTCATCGTCACCGGCACCTTCTTCGGCGCGCTTGTGGTCTTCAATTTCTACCGGCCCCTCATTCCGTCCGCCGGCGGCGCGGTGTTTCTTGTTTCCTGCGCGATCATCGCCGTATTGACCGCGAGGCTCTTCGCGCGGCGGCATGTGGAGGGCGCCTTCGAGGACGTCTCCTTCACCCTGCTCGGCATCGTCTACGTGGCGCTCCTCTTCGGCTACCAGGTGGCGATCCACGCCGGCCCGCCGGGCAAACAGTGGCTGCTCTTTCTGTATCTCGTGATCTGGGCGTCCGATACGGGAGCCTATTACGCGGGGACCTCCTTCGGCCGGCACCGCCTCTACGAGAAGATCAGTCCCAAGAAAAGCATCGAGGGCCTCGTGGGCGGAACGGTGGCATCAGCCGGCGTTGCGGCGCTCTGCGCCAAATGGCTCGTCGACGGCGCGGGCACGGCAGAGGCGGTCCTGCTCGGCGTGGTTCTTGCTCTCGTGGGCACGGTCGGCGACCTCGCCGAGTCGATGCTCAAGCGCAGCGTGGGCGTGAAGGATTCCGGATCGATCATGCCGGGCCACGGCGGGCTCCTGGACCGGATGGACAGCATGATGTTCGCCGCGCCGGTGCTGTATTATTATTTGAGAATGAGGTAAGGAAACAGTAGCCAGGAGTCAGAAGCCAGAAACAAGGGTTTTCTCCTGACTCCTGGATCCTGAATTCTGACTCCTGATCCCCTGCATTTATGAAACGAATCTCTATCCTCGGCTCAACCGGATCCATCGGGACCTCGACGCTCGCCGTGGTCGAGAAGTTCCCGGACCAGTTCAGCGTCGCCGCGCTGGCCGGCGGGAACAATATCGATCTTCTGGAGCAGCAGGTCCGTACGTTCCGTCCCGCCCTTGCCGCCGTGGCGGCCGAGCATGCCGCGTCGGAATTGCGCAGGCGCTGCACCGGCCTTCCCGTGCGCATCCTTGCCGGCGTGGAAGGCATGATCCAGGTGGCCGCCGCAGAAGAGGCGGACGTGACCGTCTCGGCGATCGTGGGCACCGCGGGACTGGTGCCGACCATGGCGGCGATCCGGGCTGGCAAGGACATCGCCCTGGCAAACAAGGAGGTGCTGGTCACCGCGGGGCAGCTGGTGATGGAGGAATGCCGGAAACGGAATGTCCGGATCTTCCCCGTGGACAGCGAGCACAGCGCAATCTTTCAGAGCCTCCAGGCGGGCGAGCGCAAGGACGTGAAGCGCCTGATCCTGACGGCCTCCGGCGGCCCCTTCCGCGATCATTCCCGGGAGGATCTCGCGACGGTCTCCCTCGCCCAGGCGCTCAAGCACCCGAACTGGAGCATGGGCCGGAAGATCACCATCGATTCTGCGACGCTCATGAACAAGGGGCTCGAGGTGATCGAGGCGCGCTGGCTCTTCGATGTGGCGCCGGAGCGGATCAGCGTGCTCGTCCATCCGCAGAGCATCGTGCACTCCCTCGTGGAGTTCCGGGACGGTTCGGTGATCGCGCAGCTCGGCATGCCGGACATGAAAGGGCCCATCGCCTACGCCCTGTCCTTTCCGCACCGGCTCCCCGAGGTGTCGCCGGCGCTGGACCTTGCGTCGATCAGCACGCTCACCTTCAAGGAGCCCGACGGCGAACTGTTCCCCTGCCTCGGCTATGCTTATGACGCGCTTGCCGCTGGTGGCAGCATGCCGGCCGTGCTGTCCGCGGCCAACGAGGTGGCGGTCAAGCATTTCCTGGACGAGAGGATCGGCACGCCCTCGAC
>JAKAHZ010000192.1 GCA_021814615.1 Nitrospirota bacterium
TCCGATCTGAAGCCGCAGACCTTGTAGCACCTGCCGCAGCCGATGCACTTCTCCTGGTCTATGGCGTCGACGAACCGCGGCGTCCACGATTTTCCGCCGCGCGTGGTTCCGGTGATGGACATGATAAACCTCCAAATGCAGGGTCCAGGGGACAGGTTTCAGTGTCCAGGAATTTACTGGCCCCCGGCTACTGACCCCTGCCCCCTGCTTCTACGCTATGGCTTCGCCATTTCGCTCTCCCGTCCGCACGCGCAGCGCGCCTTCCACGGGAGACACGAAGATCTTTCCGTCGCCGGCCTTGCCCGTCTGGTTCACCTTGACGATGGACTTGACCACCGTCGTGACCACGTCGTCGGGGACCACGACCGTCAGCAGGCGCTTCGGCACGTAGAGCGCGATCTTCGGCAGCGTATGTTCGAGCGCATAGGCGGACGGCGTGGGCTTGAGCTTTGCAGACGTACAGAAGCTGTCCGGCAGCTCCGAGTCCATCTCGCCGCACAGGGCGCCTTTTTGTTTCCCCCGGCCTTCGACGCTCTGGATCGTGAGCGACGGGTAGCCGAGGTCTTCCAGCACTTTCTTCGTCTCCGGGAGTTTGTCCCGGCGGATGACCGCAGTGATCTCTTTCATGTTAATCCTCCGAACCGACAAGACATTTGAACCGCGAAGACGCAAAGAGCGCGAAGGAAACCTCGTCAAAATGGATTTCAAGCCGGAAAAGCGTGTTCCTTCTTCGCGTCCTTCGCGCCTTGGCGGTAAGTAAGTTATTCTTTACAGCCCGGCTGCTCCCGTACGCACCGTATATGCCGTTTCCACGGGACTCACGAAGATCTTGCCGTCGCCGATGAACCCCGTGCGCGCCTTGTCCTGGATCACCTTCACGACCTTCTCCAGGTCCCCGTCGTCCACGACCGCCATGATGAGCGTCTTCGGAAGCTCGTCATAATGCACCGGTCCCACGGTCAACCCTTTCTGCTTGCCCCGTCCGAACACCGGCATCTTGGTCAGCGAGGGGAATCCCGCTCCTTCCAGCGCCAATACGACTTCCTGTTCCTTTTCCGGCCTGATGAATGCCCTGATCATCTTCATGATCTTTCCTCCTGTCAATTCAGTGATTAAGAAATCAGTCATTGAGAGATTAAGGTGCCCATAATAAGCCTTGCAGGTACTGCCCACCTATCACCCGATCACTGATAACTATCCACGTGATTACTGATTGCCGATCACTTAATTACTTAATCACTACTTACTCATCACTGTCTTTCTTCAACGCCTTCCTGAGCCATGGCGGCGGGTTGTGTTTCACCGTCTCCTGGAGCTTTGCAAGTTCCTCCGCGATCAGTACGGTCTCTTTCACCTTGAGCGGCATGATCCCCTTCTTCACCAACCGTGCCGCCGACGGGCCGCCGATCTCGGTCAGGCAAACGATCCGGCAGTCCGCAAGCCTGTCCACCTTGGATTGCACCGCGTCATCGTGGGCCTGCCCCTGGTTCTTCGTCGAGGTGACCGTTGTGTCCTGACCCTCGGAAAACTTCCGCATCTCCACCAGCCGCGAGCCTTCGGTCGTGAGGTCATAGACCGCGAACATGCCCGCCCTGCCGAAGTGTTCGTCCACATGCGTTCCGTCGGTTGTCGCGAATGCGATCTTCATGACATACCTCCTGTTGTGCAGTCAAAAGACGGCCGTGAGGCGGTCTAAAGTCAGTCGAAAGGCAGTCGAAACGCAGACTGCTTAATGATTGCCGTATGACTGAATCACGACTGTTTCATCAAATTCCCGACCTCATTGATCATGCCAAGCGTTCCGCGGTATCCGATCGTGACTTTCGTTGGATATCCCAGGGACTTGAATACGGGAAAGCCCATTTCGTAGTGCGGCATGTTGTAACGCGACGCGGTCCGTTCTCCGTGGGAACTCGCAACGAGAACATCGAAACCGCGCCGGATCAGGGACAGGCCTCCGATCTGCACATTTTCCGCCTCGATCCGGTCAACGGCAGGAGAGAGGATCGGCACAATCGCGATTTCCACCTGCGCCCCCATCTCGGCGATCCAGCGGGATGTCTGGACCGCATGGTCCGGTTCGAGCGCCAGGCAGACCTTGCGATGACCGAAGTATTCATGGGCGTCCCGCATGCCGTCTATGAGGACCCTTCGCTGCCGCTGCAACCGTTCCGGCACCGGCTTCCCGCTGATCCGGGAGAGCTCCGCCAGAAGAGCATCCGTATCCGCCAGGCCGGCCAGGCCGTCGAATGCCTGAAAGGGTATGCCGAACCGCTCATGAAGCTGTTTTGCCGCGGGTTCCAGGCTCCTGCCGATTGCGAGCGTGAAGACGGACTCCCCCATGGTCTCG
This sequence comes from Nitrospirota bacterium, assembly GCA_021814615.1. Taxonomy (GTDB): domain Bacteria; phylum Nitrospirota; class UBA9217; order UBA9217; family UBA9217; genus JAKAHZ01. The sequence continues at coordinate 2,351 of JAKAHZ010000192.1, forward strand.
ACCTGCCCCAGGGTCGTCCCGCCCAGCGCGAGCGGAGAGACGCCCTGCCTGCTCCCGTCGAGCGCGGAAAGGTCGGGCAGCATGATCGGCGAGAGACCGAAGGCCTCGATGATCTCCCGGAGTTCGGTGAAATCCGCCGGGGTCAGGTGCGAGCCCGCGAGAACATTGATCCTTCCGATTTCGCGGCGTTCTGTTCCTTCTCCCGGCTCCCGGCTCCTGACTCCCGACTCCAGGATCTTTTCCACCGCCCTCGCATATCCCGTTTCCAGCCCGCCGTCGTAATCCGGCGTGGGGATATGGACGACCCTGGCCGCTCCTCCTGCACTCCTGATTCCCGTCTCCCGACCCCTCACGACTCTTTCGACATCATCGCCTTTTATTTCCGTAAGCCCCGAGGTCAGCACTCCAATGAGCGAGGGGGAACTCTTCTCTATGAATCCTTCGGCGGCGCCGATCAGCTTCTCTTCGCTGCCCATCACCACGTCCTCGACGAAGAGCTTGCTCGAAGCAAGCGCAATGGGCTCGCGGAAGTGGCCGGTGACGAGCACCTTGCCGAGGAACGAGCAGCCCTGGGCTCCGTGCAGGAGCGGCAGTGCGCGGTCGATCCCCTGCAAGGCAATCACCGCGCCGATCGAGGGAGAAACCTTCAGCGGATCGACCAGGACATCGTTGGCCACGGATACGCCTGCCGGCCTGGTTTTCTTCTCTCCTGGCTCCTGACTCCTGGCTCCTGACTCCTTCTTATAGAATCTCAAGCTCTTGCTGATCGCTTCCGCCAGGTTCACGAGTCCGTCATACCCCGCATAGGCGACGTGGCGCTCCTGGTTCACGTCCACGAAGGGGTAGCCCTCCTTTGCGGCCAGGTACTTGTTCCTTCCCCCGGCGATCAGCATGTCCGCCCTGCGCTCGCGCAGGAGCGCCAGCAGGTTTTTCGGGGTCACGTCCTCGACGAGCGGCGCGTCCGGTCCCAGGATCTCCCGCATCTTCCGCTCGTCCTCATAGGTGCTCTTCTTCGTCCCGATCGCCACGACCTCGATGCCCAGGTCGCGAAGCGCCGAGATATAGGACCAGCTTTTGACGCCGCCGGTATAGAGCACGGCCCGTTTCCCGCGCAGGTGCTCATAGGACTTGAGCCGCTCCCGCAGAAGCCGCTCCTCGGACTTGATTATCTCCTCGATGTCGTTCAGCCCGCTCATGCCGCTCGAGCGGTTCGCACGGTCCAGTCCGTCACGGATCAGCCGCAGCGCCCGCGAAGTCTCCGTGCTCCCGAAGAAGGAGACCTCAACGTAGGGGATGCCGTATCTCCGCTCCATCTCCCGGGCAACGTTGATGAGCGCCCGGGAGCAGACCACGACGTTCAGCTTCGTCTGGTGGGCCCAGGTGATCTCCTCGAATGTGCTGTCGCCCGTGATCCGGGAAAGGACCCTGACTCCGGCGCGGGAAAGGACCGGCTCGACGAGCCAGAGGTCCCCCGCGATGTTGTATTCGCCGATCAGATTGATATCGGCATGGGTCATGACCGGCGTCTCGCCGGTGCCGATGACATGCTCCAGCAGGACCTCTCCCGCGATGCGGTTCCCCAGGTTCTTCGGCCCCGTGAACCCCGGCGCGTTCACGGGAATGACGCGGATGCCCAGCTCCCGTTCCGCCCTCCTGCAGACGGCATCGATGTCCTCGCCGATCAGCCCGCTCACGCAGGTCGCGTAGACGAAGATCGCCTTCGGCCGGACCGCCTCATGCGTGTTCCGGATGGCCTGAAAGAGCTTCTCTTCGGAACCGTAGATG